>JALRCC010000071.1 GCA_023257495.1 Rugosibacter sp.
GATTGTTCTACACACGCCACAGACGACGCACCGCGCGAGGCAGCTTCCATCGCCAGCACGCCACTTCCGGCAAACAGATCGAGACAGGCTAAACCCGTCAAATCATGCCCTAGCCAGTTAAACAGGGTTTCGCGCACGCGATCGGGTGTTGGCCTCAGGCCCGGTGCATCGGTTACCTGAATCTGCCGACTGCGCCATTCGCCCCCCGTGATGCGAATTTTACTCATGCGTTGCAGCGAGGCTTATTCAGTGGCCACAACAACCGTGACCAGGTGATCCCGCGGCACATGACGGGTGAAAGCATCCTTTACCTGGGAAATCGTCACCGCATTGACTCGCGCCGGAAAATCATCCAGATAAGTCAGTGGCAAGCCATAAAACCCGATGATTGATAAGTAGCCCAGTAACTTGGCATTGCTATCCAGCCGCAGGGCCAAGCCATCCACAAGGTTTTTTTTCGCTGCGATCAACTCTTTCTCTGTCGGGCCTTGCGTCATGAAAGTGCTTAATACGTCATTCACCGTTTTAATGGCGTCATTGACTTGCGAACGCTTGGTTTGCAAGCTGATGTCAAAAGGCCCGGGCAAGCGTTGCGGGTAAAAATAAGAACTCACGCTATACGCATAACCACGTTTTTCGCGCACTTCTTTCATCAAGCGTGAGGCAAACCCACCACCGCCCAGACTGTAATTGCCCACCAGCAGGGCAAAATAATCCGCATCACCCCGTTGCACAGCAGGCAGACCGATATGCACATGGCTTTGCGCAGCAGGGTGCGCCACTTTAATTGTCTGACTTTTTGGCAGCGTCACGGGCGGCAGGATAACGGGCGCACCACCTGCGGGCAATGCCTGCGATAACTGCTGGGCAATCGCTTCCGCTTCGCTACGCGAAATATCCCCAATGAGAGAGATCGTCGCATTTTTGGCCGCGTAGTGTTGCTGATAAAAATCGATGAGATCTTGCCGCGTGATGGCAGCCACACTCTCCGCCGTCGCGCTGACCCCATAGGGATGTTCAGAATAAATCGCCGCAGCAAATCGTTTGGCCGCAATCGCACCTGGCTGCGTATCCGCTTCACGGAGAGCGGCGATGCTGCGTTCTGCTTCACGCGTCAGCACGGCTTGCGGAAAAGTCGGCGCTGACAATACGGTGCGCATGAGTGCTAAGGCGGCCTCACGTTCCGGTTGCGCAGAAAGCGTACGCAGTATGACGCTGGCGCGGTCGTTATCCACTCCGCCGCCCAATTGGGCACCCGTATCTGTCAGGCGTTCAGCCAATCTTTCTTCGTCCAGATCACCCGCGCCAGCATCCAGCAAGCCGCGTGTGAGAGCTGGCAACCCTGCTTTACCAGGCGCGGCATATCCATTGCCTGCAGCAAAATCGAGTTGCACATCGAGAATCGGCAAGCCACGGGTTTCAACAAAATAGACACGCGCGCCGGTGGCAGTCGTCCAGTGCTCTATTTTTACGCCCGCCGTAACTCCTGCAGAAAACAGGGCAAGCGTGAGAAAAGAAAAAAGAGTTTTCAAAAAATGCATTGTCATCGTCATAAACTTTCTGCAACTAAGTCATCAAATGGGCCAAAATCATCACATGCACCTGCATGTTTTCTAGTGCTACTAGTGCAGCGTCTTGATCGCAGGATTTGCGGAAGGCTTGGGAGCAGCGGCATCCATGGGCTGGGGATCAAGGACAGCAATGGTCAATGTGTCATCCGTGAAATATTTCCGGGCGACGGCCTGGACTTCTGCTGCGGTAACGCCTTTGAGTTGATCAATCAACAAATCAATATCGCGCCACGACAGGCCAACAGCTTCCATACCACCAATTTCCATTGCCTGTGCCATGAGTGAATCCCGCTTGTAGGTTTGCCCCGCAATGAGCTGGGTTTTCACACGAGCAAGTTCTTCCGGAGTAATGCCGGCTGTTTGTATGCGCACAATTTCTGCGCGCAAGGCCGCTTCCAACTCAGCCACGCTGCGCCCTTCTGCCGGTTGACCCTCCATGATGAAGGTCGCTTCGCCACGCACCGTGCCGTCATAACCCGCACCGGCAGATTGCGCAATGCGCGCACCCCGCACCAGATTTTTAGCCAGCCGCGAAGTGTCATTGCCATCCAGAATCGCGGCTAGCACTTCTAGCGCGTAAGGATCCCGATCTTTACGCACGTCTTTCAACCGCGGCACTTTCCAGAACATGGAAAGGTAGGGCAACTTGGCAGGTGCCTTGACACTTACCCGTCGCCAACCTTTTTGTTCCGGCTCATTTTGCGGCTTACGCTCGGGCAGCGCAT
This sequence comes from Rugosibacter sp., assembly GCA_023257495.1. Next base: position 2,297 of record JALRCC010000071.1, read on the forward strand.
GGGCCTTGTTCACACCATAATATTTTTTTGCCCAACGGAAGACTTCGGTGTGATCGACATCGCCCACCACCACGACATACGCATTGCTGGGTGTATACCACTGGGTGTACCAGTGATGTGCATCTTGCCAGGTCAGATGTTCCAGATCATTCATCCAGCCGATAATCGGGCGGCGATAGGGGTGCGCCAAAAACGCCACGCCACGGGCTGCCTCACCCACTTGTGCCTGCGGATTATCGTCTGTGCGCAAACGGCGCTCCTCCATCACCACCTTGATTTCCGAAGCAAACTCTGTTGGAGTAAAGGTTAGATTCGCCATTCGATCCGCTTCAAGCTGCATCATTTCAGGCAATGCGGCTTTGGGCACAATCTGAAAATACGCAGTGTAATCGTAGGAAGTAAATGCGTTGTCCTGCCCGCCTGCGGCAGCGACACGCTGGTTGAATTCGCCCGAGGGCAGTCGTTTGGTCCCTTTGAACATCAAATGTTCCAGTGCATGCGCGACGCCGGATGTGCCATCTTTTTCGTCCATGCTGCCAACGCGATACCAAACCATATGCACTACCGTGGGCGCACGATGGTCTTCTTTGACGATAACACGCAGCCCGTTGGGCAAAGTGGTTTCAAATGTAGTGAGCGCAGGGTTGGCAAAAGTCGGCGCTGGTGATACGGCGACAAACAACAAAATGGCAATGCAAATAGGCAATTTCATGGTCGAAGTAGGTAAGTCACTATTAATAAGTCACTGTTAGATAGTCGCTGAAAGGTCCATGCAAGCGGAAGTGCTCTGTTAAAATTACGCTCGCGCGACATCTTAGCGCGTCCGCCTCTGACATCTCACTTCTATGTTTAGTTTCCTCAAAAAAAAGGACACGCCCTCCGCATCAAGCGTGACCGCCGCGACTGAC
>JALRCC010000130.1 GCA_023257495.1 Rugosibacter sp.
CATCATTTCTTTGGCAAGAGCTTTTAAGCTTCGTGAAATTTCCGAAATCTCACCGACACGGTTATCACCCATGCCTGGTCAGTGCCTTCTGCGGGACCCGCTGCAAGCCGCAAAGCCAGGTCTACCTGCTCGAGCAGATCCTTGGCGTCATAAGGTTTTGTCAGATAACCAAACACGCCACGGTTGGTGGCGGCAATCGCATCCGGAATCGTACCGTGGGCTGTCAGGATGATCACCGGCAAGGACGGATGCGAAATCCGGATAGCCTCGAACAAAGCTGCGCCATCCATGCCCGGCATACGCAAATCGGTGATCACCAGTTGCGGCCGCTCAGCGGCAATCAGCGCCAGCGCTTGCTCGGCGTTTTCGGTGGTCACCACCGTATGGCCGGCGGCCTCTAACCGGATCGCCAGCAAGCGCAGCAGGTCGGCATCATCATCCACCAGCAGGATATGTGGCAACGAGCTGCTCATGGTTTCTCCCGTACCGGAGTCTCGCGTTGCAGCATGTTTCTTTCGATCGTTTTCAGGGCGTCCAGCTGTTTCTCCAATTCTTCCGTCCGTTTCATTTGCGTCTGCAGGCTGGCTTCCAGGCGCAACCGTTCAGTGAGGTCAACATAAACCAGCACCGCCAGCGCGCGCAGTTCCCGGTCATGGCCCGTATTTCCTCTGGCCAGCGGTTCCAGCAGTTGTTGCGCATGGCGCGCATCCGCGCCGGGCACTGCCAGCGCCAATGCATATTGCATCAGCCGGGCATCCGACTTTTCGCTGGCGTAGCGCTTGCGCGCCTGCTCGGTCGCCTTGGCCAGTTCAGCGGATGGCAGCTTGCGCAAGGCATCGAAATAGGCCAGCAGGGCATCCGCTGAACTGGCAGGATTCAATATCTCCGGCCTAGATAGAGGACGTCCTGCCGTCGTTCCAGAAACTGCGCAGGCAGCGAGGTTCACGACCGACAACACGAGCGCAAGGTAGCGGCACAGGCAATGCATAAAAGTTCTATGTTCCTTCATAAATTCAGTGGCAGTTGCACTGTGAAATGGCCTTGACCCGTGCCAACCTCAATCGTTCCTCCCAGCGTCAACACATGCTCCTTGGCAATCGACAGGCCCAACCCCGTTCCTTTGAGCGCACCGGCAGCAGCAGCCTGGCCGCGATAAAACGGGTCAAACAAAAACTCTCTATCCGCCTCGGCGACACCGGCACCTTCGTCGATCACATTAAACAACGCATGGCTATTTTTTTTCGCAGCGGTGATGGTGATTGTGCCACCGGCGGGCGAATACTTGATGGCATTGGACAGCAGGTTATCAAACACGATGCGCAAACGTTCGGCATCCGTCTGCATGACAAAGTCGTCGGCTTTCAGCTTGAGATGGAGGTCGCGCGCGGCGATGGCCAATATCTGCTTATCCACCACATGCTCGATGATCTCACGCGGTTTCACCGCTTGCAACTTCAATGGTGCTTGCTGAAACTCAGCCTCACCATGGCGCAGCAAGGCCTCGATCAGGCGCTGCAAATCAAGGCTGTGCTGGCGCAGGATGCGCACGATTTCCCGCTGTCGCTCGGTCAGCGGGCCGGCCACTTCCTCGGCCAGCAGATCAGAGCCTTCGCGCAGCGCCGTCAATGGCGTCTTCAGCTCATGTGAAATGTGGCGCAGGAAGCGGCTTTTTTGTTCTTCCAGTTGCACCAGGCGCAGGCGCAGCCAATCGAGCTGCTTGCCCAACTGCTCCAGATCCCGCGGACCGGTGACTTCAATCGGGTTTGCCAGGCGGCGCTCCCCCAGGTCGCGGATGCCCTGCTCGATCTGCGCAATCGGCCTGGCCAGCAGATAGGTAAATCCGGCCACCACGAAAATGGCAAATGGCAGCAGCAGGAACAACTGCTTTTTGACCCGCGATTCGGTTTGCTCTGCCAGGTCGCGCAAGGCTTCGGCTTCGCGGTCAATTGCCCCGCTCGACTGGCTGAGCAGCAGGCGCGCGGCATCCGTGATCTGGGCATGGCGCCGTGCCAGCAACGCCGACTTTTCGTCGTGAATACCGGCCTCCAGCAGCGCCGCGTGGAGCTGTTGCTCACGCTGCAGCAAAGCATCCAGCGCGCTGCGCATCGGCGCTTCAAGTGGCAGGCTGCCCAGCTGTTTACCCGCTGCAAGAAAACGCTGGTGCACGCCGAGATAGTTCTCCCACAGGGCTGTATCGCGCAACACCACGCTTTGCTGTACCGCACGTTCCAGCGAGCTGGCGGTTTCGCTCAATTCACGCGTCGCGTGCGATACACGGGCGGCGTCATACACCGCGCGCTGGCTTTGGCTGGACAACCGTTGAATGGCCACAGTGTTCATCAGCAAGCCAACCACCAACGGCAAAACCGCCAGCAAAAAACCGACCGAGAGCAGGTTGAAGAAAGATTTCGGGTAATGAAGTCTCATCTCAGATGCAACGCAATATCCGTTCCATAGGCTGCTGTGATGAATCTTGTCGTTCAGCGCACATCAGTGTTGCAAGCCTGACTGTTGCACGCCCGACTTCAAACCATGCATCGTGCGCCGCATGAAACACAGGTCTGCCCAGGCTTTCGCCTTGTCCGGCAAATTGCGCAACAGATACGCCGGGTGGTAGGTGACGATCACCGGAATGCTCTGATAGTCATGCAGCTTGCCGCGTGCGTCGCTGATTTTGACTTCGTTCAGCAACAGCGACTGCGCTGCCGGACGGCCCAGCGCGACAATCAGTTTCGGCTGTAGCAAAGCGATCTGTCGTTGCAAATAAGGCTGGCAGGCGGCGATTTCGTCGGCTTCCGGCGTGCGGTTAACCGGCGGGCGGCATTTGACCGCATTGGCGATGTAGACGTCTTCCCCGCGCTTCAGGTTGATCGCGGCCAGCATGTTGTCGAGCAGTTTGCCGGCCTGGCCAACGAAGGGCTCTCCCCGCTCGTCTTCTTCCGCGCCCGGTCCTTCGCCAACAAACAGCCAATCAGCCTGCCGGTCGCCCACGCCTAGCACGGCCTGCTTGCGCGCTGCGCAAAGTCGGCACTGGCGACACGCCGCCACGGCAGTTGTCAGCTCGTCCCAGTCCATGCTTTCCGCATTGCCCGGAGCCATGGCGGACGGAGCCACGGGCGGCAGAGCTTCGGTCTGCGGTGAGGTGATAGGTGCTGCCACAGACGACGTAATAGACGCTGTAACAGACGCTGTAACAGACGATGCCACTTCGGGCGCTGACGTCGCGCGCAGCTTCCACAGCGGCCCCAGCCCCATTTCATGCAATATCTGTTCGCGGCTCAAGCCCATCGATGATTTTCCGATCTCATAGTTCGCGTGCCATGACGATGGCGTCTTCACGCCCGTTTGCCGACGCATAATAACCATGACGGCGACCGATTTCAGCGAACCCCTGTTGCGCGTACAAAGCCAGCGCCGGTTGATTCGTGGCGCGCACTTCCAGCAGCATGCGCGTCGCCTGCTGTGCCTTGGCCCGCCCCATCAACTGCCGCAACAACGCCGCACCATGGCCCTGGCGCTGGAACGCCGCCAGCACACTGATATTCAGCAAGTCCGCATCACCCGAGGCCAGCATCACCACGCCGTACCCGACCAGCCGACCGGCCTCATCGTGCGCCAGCACGGCCTCATGACCTGCGGTCAGCGAACCGGCAAACTGGCCGCGCGTCCACGGCGAAGCATGCAGCGTGGCCTCGGCGGTGACGACGACATCCAGATCAGCCAGTGTCATGGCGGTCATGCGCAGGCATGAATCAAGCGTCATTTCAATCCGCCGCGCGCCAAGCGCTCAGCCGTGGTGAAAGCGACTTTGTCGCGCACATACAGCGGTTGGGCATCTGCTGCGGCAACGCCTCTGCCACTTGCCAGCACCGGGGCGGCCAAACGTGCCACCGCAACCGCTGAAGGCAAAATGTCGGGGTGCACGCCAGCCAAATCAGGCTTGCTGCCAGCCAATAACTCACCATAGACTTTGAATCCATCGCCCACGCCCCAGGCGTCTTGAAAAGTCGGCGCTGGTAATACGGCAGCAGCGGTGGCAGCAGCGGCAGCGGGCGCGGCACAGTGGGGTGCCATCACTTCGTGAGCCACATCCCCTGCGACGGTATAAGCCGCTGCATAAACTTCATTCATGCGGGCGTCAAGACACGCCCATACGTTACGCTCACCCGATGTCAAGGCTAGCGCCGCCAGAGTCGAGACGGGCGCAACGGGAACATCCAGACCAAACGCCAGGCCCTGCGCCATCCCGCACGCCAGGCGCAAACCCGTAAAACCACCAGGGCCTGCACCAAAGGCAATGCCATCGAGCTGCTTGAGCGTTATGCCGGAGAGTGCGAGCAGCTCATGGACCCAGGGTAAAAGATATGCCGAGCCACTGTTGGGGTGATCGGCAAATCGCTCCGTGAGTTCGCCATCCTGCCAAAGCGCGACGGATAAGCGTCGTGTCGCCGTCTCGAAGGCCAGAAAACGCACAGTGGCTGATTGAACGCAGCGTTAATTAACCGCGCGGACGACCGAACATGCCACGCAGGGCATCTTGCAGATCAGCAGGCAGGACAACCGTTTTGGCGTTTTCCGAGGTGGCGACGCTGCCCAGGGTCTGGATATACTTTTCGCCCAGTAAATAGCGTACTGGAGCATCATCACTCCCCAGTGCCACGGCAACGCGCTTGATTGCCTCCGCACTGGCAGTTGCCAGAGTCACTTGTGCTTCGGCTTGCAGACGCGCTGCCTGAAGCTGGGCTTCCGCGTTGAGAATGGTGGATTGCTTGGTGCCTTCAGCGCGAGTCACGGTGGCTTTACGCTCACGCTCGGCAGAAGCCTGTGCCTCCATCGCGCGCTGCATCGATTCAGACGGTTTGATGTCCTGTATTTCGACGGATTTGACGGTCAGCCCCCAGTCAATGGCTTCGTCGGCAATGCTCTCGCGCAAACGCGTCTTGATTGCATCACGGTTGGATAATGCTTCGTCCAGATTCATTTCACCAATGATTGAACGCAGCGTAGTCATGATCATGTTGCGAATGGCCTCGGAAAAATCCGTGACGCCATACACCGCTTTCACAGGGTCGGTAATCTTGATGAACGCAATCGCATTGGTCAGAATCACGGCATTGTCTTTCGTGATGACTTCCTGCTCTTGCACATCCAGAATGATGTCTTTGGTTACCAGCTTGTAACGCACCTGATCCAGATAAGGAATGATGACATTCAGCCCGGGCAACAATGTTTTATGGTATTTGCCCAGCCGCTCGACAACCCATTCCTCGCCCTGCGCCACAATGCGCACCCCTTTGGCGACAGTGACTGCGACGAAAACAAAGAGTGCAATTACAAAAAAACTTAAATTTCCCACCATGCGCTCCTCACAATTTGCCTACTTTCAAAAATTGGCCATCCACGGCCAGGACCTTGACTCGCGTGCCGGCTGCAATGGGCTCATCAGCCAGGCAAGTCCAACGCTCTGCCCCCATGATAGGTTTTTGAAAGCGCACTTCACTGCGCCCTGATGAGGAACCCACGGGTTCAATTGCACTCAAGAGCACGCCGATCTCGCCTAGGACTTCGTCGGCCTGACCAGAACGTGTTCTGTTCGCCGGACGAAAAAACTTGAACCACAACACCGTCATTGCGACCGAAACAGCCGTCCATAGCAAGATCTGCGCAGCAAAGCCCAGGTTCGGGAGCAGCGCTAAAACCACGCCGACCAGCAAGGCACCCACAGCGAACCAGATAATGAAAAAACTGAACAGGGCCAGCTCGACCAGGGCCAACCCCATACCAAACACCATCCAGTGCCACCAGAGCAGTTGCATCGCTTATTTTTTATGACTATTAAGTCGCATCGAAGTATCAATCACGGTATCCGGATTCAGCGAGATGGTCTGAATGCCTTCATCCATCAGCCATGCGGCAAAGTCAACGTGATCCGACGGGCCTTGACCGCAAATTCCGACATACTTGCCCAAGCGATTACACGTGGCAATCGTCATGGATAACAATTTTTTAACAGCCGGATCGCGCTCATCAAACGAATGCGCCACCAGGCCAGAGTCACGATCCAGGCCCAGTGTCAGCTGAGTCAGGTCATTCGAGCCGATGGAATAGCCGTCAAAATACTCAAGAAACTGTTCGGCCAGCAGGGCATTGGATGGGATTTCACACATCATGATCAGCTTTAACTCATTGTCATCACGACGCAGACCATTTGACGCCAGCAAGTCGACCACAGTGCGGGCTTCATCGACTGTGCGGACAAAAGGCACCATGATCTGCACATTGGTGAGCCCCATGTCATTGCGCACACGCTTCATGGCACGGCATTCCATCTCGAAACAGGCGCGGAAGGACGGCGCAATATAACGCGACGCACCCCGGAAGCCCAACATCGGATTTTCTTCTTCCGGCTCGTA
>JALRCC010000136.1 GCA_023257495.1 Rugosibacter sp.
ATGAGCGACGAGATGCAGGCGCTGTGTTTTCTCGCCGGGGCCAATTCGATTTTCTACGGCGACAAACTGCTCACTGCAGGTAACCCACAAGCCGAGCGCGACGAAGCGCTATTTAGCCGCCTGGGCCTGATTTCAGTGTGATTCGCGGTGTGAACCGCAATTTATTCGATACGGCTGCCGCTTACGATCAAGCCGCCGTGCTCGCCCGTGAAGTGGGTGCGCGCATGGCAGAGCGCCTCGATTACATGAAAATTTCGCCGCCGCGCATCGCCGACATCGGCTGCGCAACCGGCGATGGCATTCGCGCGTTGCAATTACGTTACCCCAAAGCGCAAGCGCTGGCGATTGATGTTTCGCTGCCCATGTTGCACGGCGTGCGTGCCCGCAGTTCGCGCCTTGCGCGCTTACGCAATCACTTTTTCAATCGCGGCCCGCAACTGATCAACGCTGATGCGCGCGCACTACCGCTGGCGGACAATACGCTGGATGTTGTGTGGTCGAATCTGATGCTGCACTGGCTGGACGATCCACTGCCCGCACTACGTGAAATACATCGCGTCATGGCAACAGGTGGTCTGGTGATGTTTGCCACGCTGGGGCCGGATAGTTTGCTTGAGCTTCGCGAGGCCATGCAAAAAGTCGGCGCTGATGACACGGTGCGGCGCTTCATCGATATGCATGATATCGGCGACCTACTCGTGGCAGCGGGCTTTGCCGACCCGGTGATGGATATGGAAATCATCAACTTCACCTATCGTCACCCGCGTCAGTTTCTCGCCGACCAACGCCATTTGGGCGTGCGTGATGCGTTTCTCGGGCAGCAATCATTGCGCACCTGGCGCAAGATTTTTTCTGCCTGGCCGCGAAATCAGGAAGGACATTGGCCGCTACGCTTCGAGGTGGTCTATGGCCATGCCTGGAAGCCTGCGCCCCGCACAATGACGAAGCGTGACGCCGCTGGTAACGCCATCATCACCTTTCATCCGCGATGAAACAAGCCAAACAAAGGCAGCGCAAAATGCAACAGGGCCTGCGCCCGCGCAATCTGCTGGCGACTCACCCGTTGCTGCAAAAAGGCGGCGCACATTTACGCACGGATAAACGCGCCAGCCGCGCACGGCTCAAAGCGCAGCAACGCGCACAAAAGCATTCAGCTGCCGACGACACCGAACCCTGAACGACTGCTCAAAGATTCATGCATGCTCATAGCCTACGCCGTGAGTCACCTATAAGACACAGCGCTACCGAGATCGACAGAGTGTTTTAGAATATCCACGTCCAGCAGCGCAAGACGCTTACCCGCGACCGCGCAACGACAAAATTTTGCGGCGACCCGCCAAAAAATCAATCAAATTATTCTCACAAGGAAACTGAGGAAACCTATGTCTGCAACGCCATCAGCAAACGTTTTACCTCCCGTGGACGCTGATCCGCAGGAAACCCAGGAGTGGCTTGATGCCCTGGCCGCAGTGATCGAAAAAGTCGGCCATGAACGCGCACATTTTTTGCTGGAACGATTAATCAGTAATGGTCATCGCGCCGGCATCAATACTCCCTACAGCGCAAATACCGATTACATCAACACCATCCCCGTCACGCAGCAGCCGCGCATGCCGGGTGATCCGGAACTCGAACACACCGTACGCGCCTACGCCCGCTGGAACGCGATGATCATGGTGTTGCGCGCCAACCGCAACGATTCAGGCTTGGGCGGCCATATCGCCAGCTATGCTTCGGCTGCCACGCTGTATGACGTCGGCTTCAATCACTTCTGGCGGTCGCCAACAGACACCAAAGGCGGCGATCTGGTGATGATGCAAGGACATTCTTCCCCCGGCATCTATTCGCGTGCCTTTTTGCTTGACCGCATCAGCGAAGAGCAGATGGATCACTTCCGTCGCGAGGTGGATGGCAAGGGGTTGCCCAGCTATCCGCATCCATGGCTGATGCCTGACTTCTGGCAGTTCCCCACCGTGTCGATGGGGCTTGGCCCTTTGCAGGCGATTTATCACGCACGCTTCATGAAATACATGCAGGATCGCAATCTGACCGACACCACCGGTCGCAAAGTATGGGCCTTCATGGGCGATGGCGAAATGGACGAGCCGGAATCCATGGGCGCAATTGGCGTCGCCGGGCGCGAACGGCTGGACAATCTGATTTTCGTCATCAACTGCAATTTGCAGCGCCTGGACGGCCCGGTACGCGGCAATGGCAAGATCATCCAGGAACTTGAATCCGATTTTCGCGGTTCCGGCTGGAATGTCATCAAAGTGGTGTGGGGCGGCTACTGGGATGCGCTACTGGCGCAAGACAAAACCGGCTTGCTGCATCAACGCATGATGGAATGCGTGGATGGTGACTACCAAACGTTCAAGGCCAAAGACGGCGCTTACGTGCGCAAGCACTTTTTCGGCAAATATCCTGAGCTGGCCAAGATGGTTGAGCACTGGTCGGACGAAGACATCTGGCGCTTGAACCGTGGCGGCCATGACCCACAAAAAATCTATGCCGCCTATGCCAGCGCCATGGCGCATACCGGCCAGCCCACCGTCATTCTGGCCAAAACCATCAAAGGCTATGGCATGGGTTCATCGGGTGAAGCGCAGAACATCACCCACCAGCAAAAGAAAATGGATATCGACTCGCTCAAAGCCTTCCGTGATCGCTTCAAGCTGCCGGTCAAGGACGATGATCTTGAAAAGCTGCCTTACCTGAAATTTGCTGAAGACTCGCCAGAGCTCGCCTACATGCGCGCGCGGCGCGAAGATCTGGGCGGTTTTTTCATGAAACGCCGCCGCCATGTCGATCCGCTGCCCGTGCCTGCGCTCACCGCTTTTGACGCGCTGCTCAAAGCCGGTGGCGAGGGGCGCGAGTTTTCCTCCACCATGGCCTTTGTGCGTGCGCTGAATGTGATGCTCAAGGATAAAACCATTGGCAAACGCGTCGTACCCATTGTGGTTGATGAATCGCGCACTTTTGGCATGGAAGGCTTGTTCCGTCAGATCGGCATATGGAATCAGGACGGGCAGAAATATGTGCCGCAAGATGCCGACCAGCTGATGTTCTACAAGGAAAGCAAAGACGGCCAGATTCTGCAGGATGGCATCAACGAAGCCGGTGCCATGGCCGACTGGATCGCCGCGGCCACGTCCTACTCGGTGCATGGCGTGCAGATGATTCCGGTGTATGTGTTTTATTCCATGTTCGGCATGC
>JALRCC010000137.1 GCA_023257495.1 Rugosibacter sp.
CGCTCCGTATCCGCCATGAGAAATCCGATGCTCGGGACAGAGACACCCATTTGCAGCATTTTGGCTTTGGAGGTGAGGCCGATTTTCCACCCGACCTGGCGTCCACCTGCTGCACATAATCGGTGCCTGAGCGCGTTTTGCACCGTATAGCCATCGGCGATGGTCATGGCAGGAAAGTCATCGGTGAGTTTGGGGATGGCATACGCCCCTTTTTGCGCTGCCAAAACGCGATCACGGAGTTGGGTTACTTCGTCGGATGTGAGTGCCATTTTTCCCCTTTGAGGATGATTAAAGCTTGATGCAGATATTTTTCAGCTCGGTGTAAAACTCCAGAGAATGCACACCACCTTCGCGGCCGATGCCGGATTGCTTCATGCCACCAAAAGGTGTGCGCAAGTCACGCAAAAACCAGGAATTGACCCAGATGATGCCGGCTTCCAGCTCACTTGCCATGCGATGTGCGCGGGAAAGATTGCTGGTCCACAGCGTGGCGGACAGGCCATAAGTGGTGTCGTTGGCTAAAGCCAGCACTTCTTCTTCGGTGTCAAACGGCGTGATATGGCAGCAGGGGCCGAAGATTTCTTCGCGCAGTACGCTCGCCTTTTCAGGCAGACCGGTCCAGATGGTGGGTTGCACCCATGCCCCTTGGGCATACTCATTCGGCATGGGGGGGATGCCTCCGCCGGTGATGAGGGTAGCACCCTCGCTTATGGCTTTTTTGTAGTATGAGAGCACTTTGTCACGCTGCTCCTGTGAAATCATGGGGCCCATAGCCACGTCAGGCTCAAAGGGTGCGCCGATTTTCATCTTGTCGGCGGCAGATTTCAAGGCTTTTACAAAACGCTCGAACAGCCCGCGCTCGACATAGAGACGTTCAGTACCCAGACATACCTGCCCGGTATTGACAAAAGAAGAGCGCAGTGTGCCTTCGATGGCGGCATCAAAATCACAATCAGCAAAAATGATGCCGGCATTTTTGCCGCCCATTTCAAGCGACACTGGCCTTGCGCCAACGGCAGCAGCCTTGCTGATTGCTTCCCCGGTACGGGTTTCGCCGGTGAAGGTGATGGCATTCACACCCGGGTGGGTGGTGACAAATTCACCGGCGGAATTCGGGCCAAAGCCATTGACAACGTTATAGACGCCTTTGGGAATACCCACCGTATTCATAACTTCACCCAGCAGGGCGGCCGATTGCGGTGATTCTTCCGAGGGTTTGACTACCACGGCGTTACCGCAAGCCAGGGCTGGAGCGACTTTCCAGGTCATGAGCAGCAATGGGGCATTCCATGGGCAGATGACGCCAACCACGCCCACGGGACGGCGGACGGAATAATTCAGCGCGCCGCGACCATCCGGCGTGGCCATGTCATAGGTTTCGGTGGGCACATTTTTGATCGTATCAGCAAAAATCTTGAAATTTGCTGCGCCTCGTGGCACAAAGGCATGGCGAGCGACCGAGGCTGGCATGCCGGTGTCAGCTGTTTCAGCATCGACGAAATCATCAAAACGCCGGTTAATTTCATTGGCTACGGCATATAGCAATTCAGCACGATCCGTTATGGGCAATTTGGCCCACCCGTGCTTCAATGCCTCATGTCCCGCGGTAACTGCGCGATCCACCTCATCTTTTGAGGCCTCTGCAACATTGGCAATGACTTGATTATTGACTGGCGATCGTTTTTCAAATGTTTTAGTTGGTGGTACAAAAGCACCATCAATGAAGTTTTCAATTGTTTTGATGGTCATCGGTATTCCCCTAGTTGACTGCAAGTTTTCAAGCCTGGTGGATCTTATGGGCTGTGCGCCGTGATATGGCTTTTCAATATAACGATTACTTGATTGGCGCCGTGTTACCAGCGCCGATTTTTTGCGGATTGGGACTCAAGTTGTCATGAAGGTTTTCAAGGCAGTCAAAAATTCGCCCGTGTTTTCCAGATAAGGAAAGTGAGCCGATCGGCTGATACTGACTACTCTGGCATTGGCGATATGGCTAAGGGCATCGCGTTGTATTACAGGGACGGCGATTTCATCGGCACCCCAGGTGATGAGTGTGGGGGCCTTGATGGCAGAAAGCCATGGTGTGGGGTCGGGTCGATTGGCCAGAGCGGTAAACGTTTGTCGCAAAGCTGCGGGGGTGGCAGAAAACATCATGTCACGCAGCTGTTGACCAAGAGCAGGCTGTTCGCTGCGGGTGTTGGCAGACAACAACAATTCACCCAGCGTGTCGGCCAGGGCGGCTGCTCCTTGCTCTCCGGCGGCCTGTGCCAGGCCAGTGAACATGGCTTGTTCTTCAGCCTGAATGGGCAGCCCGAAAGTGCTGTTAATGATGAGGTGTGTAACGCGATCGGGATGATGGGCCGCAAGGTAGAGGGCCAGTTGGCCACCGAAGGAAGTGCCCATTAAGGCGGCTTGCCCAATCTGTGCCTTGTTCATTGCTTGAAGAACCAGGGCAGCGTAATCGGCAATGGTGGCGATTGACGAATTGTCGGGCTGTCCGGCAAAGCCTGGATAGTCAAAAGAGAGGCCGGGAAAGTCTTTGAAAAGGGGAGTGAACGACGATGCGGTGACAGGCAGCGAAGGTAGATAAACGAAGGTCATGAGAAGGCTCCTGAATGAGATAGGTTTTTACAGGGATGCTTGGCATGCTAAGTCAGGATTGCTGTCGAAAGTCGGCGCGCCGAAAACCGAGCAAGGCCAGCGTCAAAAAGTAGCTTAGCATGCCGGCCACAACGATGCCACCAAGCTTGATCAGCCGCTGGTGATTATTCATCGTTAGCCAGTCGTCATTAGCGCCCATCAGAAACCAGAGTACGGTGCCGAGAACCCCCAGCGCGATACATAGCTTGGTAAAAAAGGGTAGCCAGCCTGACTGGGGTTGATAGACACCACGCTGGCGCAACCCGCGCCATAATAGAAAAGCATTTAGACAGGATGCAAGACCAATGGAAAGCGCTAGACCGGCATGCTTCAACCAGCCGATGAAAGCCAGATTCATGAGCTGCGTCATGAGCAGAGTGAGCAGTGCAATTTTTACTGGCGTGCGAATATCCTGACGTGCATAAAAACCGGGTGCCAATACCTTGACTAATATCAGACCTGTAAGGCCAATGGCATAGGCAACCAATGCCTGACGGGTTTGCAGCACATCCGTGACGTCGAAAGCGCCATGCTGAAATAACGTGGCGAGCAAGGGCACGGCCAAAATCGCCAGGGCAAGAGAGGCGGGTAGGGTAAGCATCAGGGTGAGCCGCA
>JALRCC010000250.1 GCA_023257495.1 Rugosibacter sp.
AGAATGAGCAACGGGGGGGATTGCAAGATAATTTGCAAAATTCAGCGTCTGTTGCCGGATTGTCTGCCGGGCTGTCTGCCGATGGGTTGCGACGGTATCGCTTAGGGCTGGCAACGCAGTCGCGACGCTTTAAACGTTATCCGACGCAGGCGCTTGCTGCAGGCTGGGCTGGTACGGTAGAGGTTTTTCTTGCGGTAGATAGCGCAGGGAAAATAGTGGTGACCCTGAATAAATCCAGCGGTCATGAAGCGCTGGATCGGGCGGCACAAATCATGATTGAAGCAGGCGCACAGCACACGCCTGTGCCTGATGTGTTGCATGGCAAGGCATTCTCGATCGTCCTGCCGGTGGTGTTCGATATCAATGAGGGGTAAGTTGCAGGCTGGATCTGCTTTAGCGCACGCCATGCTGAGGCGAGAGCGGAGGGGGGATGGTTTCTTCGTGAAAACGGAAGCGGCCCGCACTACGGTCGGCAAAGTAGTGGCGCAAGGTCAGGTGTATGGTACGAAATGCAATGTCATCCCAAGGGATTTCGTCTTCACTAAATAAACGTAATTCGAGGGTCTCTTCGCCTGCAGAAAAATCCAGATCGAGCAACTGCGCGCGATAGATTGCATGTACTTGATCAATGTGCGGCACGCTGATGAGACTGAACAGATGATCCAATGCAATGCGTGCGCCAGCTTCTTCTGAAGTTTCGCGGATGGCGGCGTTAGCGACGGTTTCTCCGTTTTCCATGAATCCTGCAGGCAGCGTCCATTTGCCGTAGCCGGGCTCAATGGCACGGCGACACAGCAGAATACGTTCGCCCCATTCGGGCAGGCTGCCCACGATCAGGCGTGGGTTGCGGTAATGGATCGTGTCGCATGCTGTGCATACGTGGCGCAACATCGAATCGCCCACAGGTATTTTTTGTATGACAGGTGCGCCACAAGCGCCGCAAAATTTGATTATGGGATCCATGGTGAGAGTTTAACGCGCTGCGTTGGTTTCCGTTGGCGCATCGAAATTTCAGGGTATTGCGCGAGTTACTATTTTCTCTCGTGATCGGATGCGCCGAATATGTAAGTAAAAACCTTACAAATAGATGTATCTAATTCCGACAATAGAATGATTTTTTCATTGCTATCTTGCTTGCTGCTGTCCGTGCAATCATGCCATCGCTGGCATTCCGGCTGAGCGTTTGGCAAGTCAATGCAGCGTAAGTATTCATGATATTTACTATGAGGGAGCGCATGATGAAAACTGATACCTACAATGATATAAAAGAAGTCAATCTTTCCTACTTGATGTTGGCGCAAAACATGGTTCGCTCGGATCGTGAGGCGGCCATTTTTCGGTTGGGTATCAGCGAGGAGATTGCCGACGTTCTGGCGCGCCTCACGCCGGGGCAAGTGTTGAAAATGGCCAGCTCAGACATGTTGTTGTGCAATTTCCGCTTTGACGACACCTTGTTGCTGGATCTGCTGGCTAATCATGAGCGCGACCGGGGTGCTGCGCATGTGCATGCAGCGATTCTCGCTGCTGGTCGTCCTGTTGCCACTATTGCCTGATACGCAGTTTTGCGACTTTCATTTATCTAATAGTGCGGAGGCGTGAATGAGAAATAAATCCGTTATTACAGAGGCGAATGAAATTCGTCTGGCGGTTGATCTGGTAAAGCTTGGTGCGCGCTTGCAATTGCTCGAAGCGGAGACCAATCTTTCGCGTGAGCGCCTGCTGAAGCTTTATAAAGAGGTCAAGGGAGAGTCGCCGCCAAAAGGCATGCTGCCCTTTTCAACAGACTGGTTCATGACCTGGCAGCCCAATATTCATGCCTCGCTGTTCATGGCGTATTACCGTTTTTTCCAGAAACATACGCAATTAAAAGGGCTGGAACTGATCATCAAGTCCTACCGAATGTATGTTGAGCAGATCGAGCGAGGTAGTATGGAAGTCGTGCTTTCGCTCACGCGGGCGTGGACGATGGTGCGGTTTTTCGATGCAAAAATGCTCCAGATGGTCGCATGCCGAGAATGCAGTGGTGATTTTGTCACCCATGCATTTGATCCCACGCGCGGGTATGTTTGCGGGCTGTGTCATATGCCGGCTCGCGCAGGAAAAACGCGCCGGGCTGCCGAACTGGCGCTTGCTGCTGCGGAAGCCTAGCTCTGTAGAGTTGACGGGGTGCCAGCGGTGCCCCGTTCGTTAAGCTTGTGTCAAGCTGAGTGCAACTGCCTCGGCGACTTTGATGCCGTCAATGGCGGCCGATAAAATTCCTCCTGCATAACCTGCGCCTTCTCCCGCAGGAAATAAGCCACGGGTATTCATGCTTTGATAATGCTCGTTTCGGGTGATGCGTACAGGCGACGAGGTGCGCGTTTCTATCCCTGTCATTAACGCGTCTTCCATGGCAAAGCCGCGAATCTGCCTGTCAAAGGCGGGCAAAGCTTCGCGTAGTGTGGCGGTGACAAAGTCAGGCAGACATAAAGATAAATCGGTGAGATGGATTCCTGGGGTATATGACGGATGCACTTCTCCCAGCGCGCTAGATGGCCGTTGGGCCAGAAAATCGCCGACCCGTTGCGCGGGCGCATGGTAGTTGCTGCCGCCGGTGATAAAAGCCAGTGATTCCCAATGGCGTTGATAGTCGATTCCGGCAAGCGCCCCCCCGGGATAATCTGCGGGTGTAATGCCCACCACGATGGCGCTGTTGGCGTTGCGCTCGTTGCGTGAATACTGGCTCATGCCATTGGTGACCAGCCGCCCAGGTTCGGAGGCCGCAGCAACCACTGTGCCGCCCGGACACATGCAAAAACTATAGGCTGAGCGTGCATTTCTCGCGTGATGGACCAGTTTGTAATCCGCTGCACCCAGAATAGGGTGCCCGGCCGCTTTGCCGTAACGCACTTGATCGATCAGGGATTGAGGATGCTCAATCCGCACGCCAATCGAAAACGGTTTGGCTTCGAGAAACACACCGCGTGCGTGAAGCTGATAGAAAGTATCGCGCGCACTATGGCCCACTGCCAGAACTACGTGGTCTGCAGGGATGTGTTCTCCGTTGTCGAGCAATAGACCGCGCACTTGGCCTTGCTCGATTTGAAAGTCGGCTACATGGCTCTGAAAGCGAATTTCACCGCCGAGTGCTTCAATGCTGGCGCGCATGTTTTCCACCATGGATACCAGGCGAAACGTGCCGATGTGGGGTTTGGCAACGTACAGTATTTCTTCAGGGGCCCCGGCTTTGATAAATTCGGTTAGCACTTTGCGGCCGCGATATTCCGGGTCGCGAATCTGGCTGTAGAGTTTGCCGTCGGAAAAAGTGCCTGCGCCACCTTCACCAAACTGCACATTGGATTCCGGATTGAGTATGCCCTGACGCCAGAACTTCCAGGTGTCCTGAGTCCGCTCGCGAACAGATTTACCCCGTTCGAGAATCAATGGCCGAAACCCCATCTGCGCCAAAAGCAGACCGGCAAACAAGCCGCACGGCCCGGTGCCAATTACCACGGGGCGTGGGTATTTTTGCGTTGTCGGTGCCTGCGTGACGAAGTGATATTGCGTATCCGGTGTTTGCCCGATATGCGGGATGCCTTGCAGGCGGCCTGCCACTGCCTGTTCGTTTTTTAGCGTGACATCAATTGTATAGGTGAGAATAACCGTCGAGGATTTTCGTGCATCCACGCTGCGGCGATAAATTTGAAAGCTGAGCAGTTCGTCAGGCGTAATGCCTAGCCGCTTGATAATTGCGGCTCGCAATTGCTCTGGCGTATGCTCCAAGGGTAGTTTAAGTTCGGTGAGGCGCATGGCATGTGAGGGAGCAGCGCAGTCGCTGTGGTCTGCACATTAGTTTGCAATGAACCGTGGCTGATCGCACACGGCGTTACTGTTACTGAGTGGCTACAGCGCGACTGTCTCGCAGGAAGTATTCCGTTTCGCCAAAACAGGTGCCGGGCAAGCCCTTGTGTTGGTCATAAGTGACGGCAACGCGCTGCCCCATCTGGCTGTTGAGTTTGGCAGCAAGGGCATCGTCGCGTACGGTAAAGAAAAACTTTTCTGGCATCGAGCCGGGAACAGCAACCAAAGTTAATTCGCCTTCCCATGTTTTACACAGCCAGCCTTTGCGTGAGAGCTTTTGCACAAAGCCTGCGCGCTCACCGTCAGAGTAGGTATATTGAAAAGCCAGCCAGATGTATGCGGCAAAAAGCAGTGAAGCAATGATCAGGGGAATGACGAGAAATTTAAGCATCTTGATCAGCATTCCAGATTTTGCAGATTTCGCAGAACTGGTTGCGT
>JALRCC010000263.1 GCA_023257495.1 Rugosibacter sp.
CCTTCGGCGGCACGCAGTTTGGCGCGGATCAATTGAAACTCCAACGAATCGGCTACTTGTTTATAGGGCCTCCCCTGTATCCGATTGCCAATATCAGCTAACCGCTCGGTGGTCAGAGGGTGGGTACGCAAGTAACCCGGCGTATTGTTGTCATACAGTCGGCCATACTTTTGCAGGCGCAGAAAAAAACTTTCCATGTTGCGAATGTCATACCCTGACCGTTCCAGCAGCCCCAGCCCGATTCGATCGGCTTCTCGCTCAAAATCGCGTGAGTAGTTCAATTGATTCTGTATGCCTATTGCCTGGCCAGTCGTTGCGGCCCCCATCGCCAGGTCAGGATTGCTGCGCGCTGCCAGCACAGCGACGACCAATGCAGCGATGCTGGCAATCTGCCCTTGCCCGGCTTTACTCATCATCCGCGCCTGATGGTGCTGTGTAAGGTGAGAAATTTCGTGCGCGATGACCGAAGCCAATTCGGATTCGGATTCCGCCGCCAGAATCAGTCCCGTATGTACGCCAATCACGCCCCCAGGAACGGCAAATGCGTTCAATGTCGGGTCGCGCAGGGCGAACAACTCGACTTTTAACCGCGTCTCCTCACTGTTTCCTGCCAAACGGTTGCCCAGGCGATTAAGGTAAGCATTGACCTCGGCGTCCCCCAGCCAGGAAGGATCACGGCGAATTTCATTCAACACCTGCTCGCCAATGCGCCGTTCCATCGCAGGGGACATATCTGCCTGCGCGATGTCTCCCAGGTCAGGTAAATCATCGGCCAACAAAGGCAGGGGCATGGCGCAAGCCCAGGCGAGGCAAAGAGGCAGCAAATATGGCTTCATGCCGCTATGATAGCGGCTCTGCAACGAGAGATTGTGACAATTTATTTCATGGATGCACCGACCGATTCTTCCACTCAACGACCCACAGACACCCTCACCCACTTTGATGCCACAGGCCAGGCCCACATGGTGAATGTGGGTCACAAGCCAGAAACTCAACGCCGCGCCCAGGTCAGCGGCAGTATTCGCATGACACCGACTACTTTCACGATGATCACGCAGGGTTCGGCTCAAAAAGGGGATGTGCTCGGCATTGCGCGCATCGCCGCCATTCAGGGCAGCAAACGCACGCCGGAGTTAATCCCGCTGTGCCATCCGATTGCGCTTACCCGCGTGGATGTCAGCTTTGTGCCGGATGCTGCCGCAAGCCGCATCACTATTGAAGTCACCGCTGAAACCGTTGGTCGTACGGGGGTGGAAATGGAAGCACTCACCGCTGCCTCGGTGGGGCTTCTCACCATTTATGACATGTGCAAGGCCGTTGATCGCGGCATGGTGATTGAAGACATTCGTCTGCTGGAAAAATCCGGCGGCACATCAGGCCATTGGATTGCTGCGGGGAACACATGATGTCGTCACTCAGCACTGCTAACAAAATCATGAACGAAAACACAGCACCACGTGCTATCGCCCTATGGCTGCTCGTTTGCTGCGCCATGGTTTTCGCCACACTCATCATCGGCGGCGTTACGCGGCTCACACACGCCGGGCTATCCATTGTCGAATGGCAACCATTGATTGGCGCACTGCCGCCGCTAACCGAAGCCCATTGGCAGGAGCTGTTTGCCAAATACCAGCTGACGCCGGAATTTCGCCTGCGCAATCATGATATGACCCTCGCGGGCTTTCAGTTCATTTTCTGGTGGGAGTGGGCTCATCGGCTGTCTGGACGGCTCATCGGGCTGGTCTTTTTTGTACCCTACCTCTGGTTTTTTATTCGCGGCCAATTACGCGGGCAGTTAGCCTGGAAGGTGCTGGGGTTTTTTATCCTTGGCGGATTGCAAGGCGCGATGGGTTGGTACATGGTGAAAAGCGGCTTGGTCGATGACCCACGTGTATCCCAATATCGGCTGGCAGCACATCTGGGCTTGGCCTTCCTGATTTTCGGGTTGATGCTATGGATCGCTCTGGGCATTTTGCAGCCGCGACACAGCACAATCACCGCATCGACAACGTCGCGCCTGACGCAACGATTAGGGGTTGCGCTGATCGGTCTGGTATTCATCATGGTGCTCTCTGGTGCGCTGGTCGCGGGGATTCATGCGGGCCTCGCTTACAACACCTTCCCGCTGATGAACGGACATTTCCTTCCCCCGGAATCCTTCGTGCTAACGCCTCTGTGGCTCAACTTTTTCAGCAATATGGCGACAGTGCAATTTGATCATCGCCTGATTGCCTGGCTGCTGTTAGGGCTGATTCCGTGGTTTGTCTGGCGGGTCAGCAACGAATCGCCCGCTGCCCGCCCTGTGGCGACGGGACTCCTTATTTGGCTGGGTATTCAAGTCGGGTTGGGCATCAGCACCTTGCTGTTACGCGTGCCCGTGCCGCTGGCCGCTGCCCACCAAGCTGGGGCAATGATCCTGTTTGGCCTCGTATTGTGGGTCAATCACGCGATTCGACGCAAAAATTGACCGTTTAAACCCTGTTTGCAAAGCTCTTATTCGTAGCGAATCTCGACGATTTCTAGCTCACGCACACCACCGGGGCTGGCAAAGCGGACGGTATCGCCTTCACGCGCCTTGAACAAGGCTCGCGCCAGAGGCGAAATCCAGCTAATCAAGCCCTCGCCAGGACTGGCTTCATCAATGCCCACAATTTTGTACCTGGCCTCACAGCCATCGGCATCGCAAACAATGACTGTCGCCGCAAAAAATACTTGCTCGCGATTTTCCTGCACGGTCGGATCAACGATGACGGCTGAATCCAGTCGTTTGCTCAAAAAACGGATTCGCCGATCAATCTCGCGCAAGCGCTTTTTGCCATAAATGTAATCGCCGTTTTCCGAGCGATCACCATTACCTGCCGCCCACGACACCACCTGCACAATACTTGGCCGCTCCACCTTGACCAGCTGCTCAAACTCCGCTCGTAGCGTGGCATGGCCCGCTATCGTCATGTAATTTTTGGTGCCTGCAGGCAGGCGGGCGGCCTCGCTGCCCGCTTCCTCATCATCCTCTTCGCTCGTGCCACCTGGCGCTGGGTCTTCCCTGACAAATGCTTTGTTCATATTTTTCAAATCCTGCTGTTTTTAAAGAGTGCCATGCAGCATCTTAAAGCATGCCCTCTCAATACCTGAAATACAGCAGGATAAAGCCCTCATTAAAATACTTCTACATAAAATCATGACACTAGGAGATTTTTCTAAAGAAATAGCTGGCGATCCTGCCGTAGTTTCTCGCAACAAAGGGGGCTTCGTGCCGCTACCATTTGCGCTATGAAGACTCAAATCAAGCTTTACGAAGAAATCAGCACTTTGTCTCAGAGCATGGTCAATGCAGCGCAAGCGAATAACTGGGATCGCCTGGTTGAGCTGGAACGCCGCGTAGCCGTGCTGCGCAACAAGCTGATTGCCAGCGATACCAGCCTGGCGCTCAGCACACCTGAGCTGTTGCACAAGCAAAGCCTCATTCAACAAATTCTCGAAGATGACGCAGAAATTCGTCGCCACACCGAGCCGTGGATGGAGCGGGTACGCCAATTTTTAGGCTCGCAAAAATCTTGCCCGACTACCGCACCTGCAACACGCAAAAACACTTCAGCCTAAACAGACGAATCCCCCACGTCGGATCAAACTCTCTGGGCAGGCATATGCATTTGCGGATACACGGCAGTGGCCTCGATTTCCAGTAGCAAATCTTCGCGACACATATCCGCCTGCAAATAAACCGCCGTGAGCGCATTGCCCGCACAGCGGGCCAGTTCGGTGCGAATCTGCGCAAGGTCGGCCGGGTGGCGTACGTAGACCGTGTAATACAGGCTGGCCAGGTCCAACTTTGGTTGGCTTGCCAGACAACGCTGGCGGTTGGCCTCATCCAGCACGGCCTTGATATTGGCAATCGTTTCGCGGGTTTGCGCCACCACATTGCCGGGGTGCAGGGTTGCGTGGCCAACAATACTGGCGGTGCCGGATATGAACAACACCTTGTCTTGTCCCATGCATGCCAGGCTGGCACGAGAAAACGTCGGGCTGCGCGGACCATATTCCTGCGGATATTGGTACGCACTGATCTGGCGCGGATTTTCAATGTTCAGTGGTGCTGCGCGCCCCGCTAAAAAGGCAATGTGCAATGTCGGCAGCGCCCCCTGAACCAAGCCAGTCTGTCCAAAACCCATGGCACATGCAGCAGGGACATTGCCTGTCACATCGCGTCCGTGAGCCAGGAAAGCATCTTGCCGTCCCAGATTGAACTGACGATAACGCTCCAGCCCGAAGCTATGGACATTGATGTCAGCGATGTAATTCCAGCAGCGGAACAGATAGGGATAACGTAGCCTCTCCAGCAGCGCAAATATCTGTCGATAAGCCGACTCGGTCGCCTGTTGTAACGGCGTTTTATCGATGTCGGCAAACAGAGCTTCAGGCAGCTCGATCACGCCCAGCAGCGCACCCTCGTCATAACAATAATGAATGGCGCCCGACTGGCCCCGGGTTAACTGCCCGCGACCGTGCCAGACTTCGCAGACCGAATCGCCAGCATCCAGCCGCTGCATGGCTACACCCATGCAAGGAACATTAACGGCTGCTTGTATCTGGTTTTTGACAGCCTCTGCAGAAAAGCAGAAAGCACCCAGCATGCTGTCTTTCCACTGCTCTGATTGTTTTAATAACGCGGCAACGGAAAGCTGTGTGCTATGCAGAGGATACCCCGCATCATTCACTTTCCCCACCCAGTGCCTCTGTCAAATGTGCCAACAACTGTCCCAGGCTACCGCACATCAAACTAAAGTTCGCAGCGAACAAATCATCCGCATTCTCGGATTGGCGTTCGGCCTCTTCTTTCAAGATATCAAGAAAAGCCAGGCGTTTGATTTGCAGTTGTTCTGTCAGTATGAATGAAACACGATCCTGCCAGGTGAGGCTCATACGCGTCACGGTTTTGCCTGCCACGATATGATTGCGCACATCGTCACTATCCAGGTTATGCCGCACATAACGCACGGCTGCGCGCTCCTCTGCTAAGGCACGCAGTTCGCAATCACGATCAATCGTAAAATCTTCCGGCGCTGCGCCATCGGCCAGCCATTGCGTCATGGCTGTTGCCGGTGCCAGCCTGGTTTTAAGCAGGCTCAATGGCAAATCGCCGAGCGATGTTTTTAGCTGCTCGATCGCATCATCAGCCCGCTGGCTCGAGGCAGCATCCACTACCAGCCAGCGATTGACCGGATCAATCCAAAGATAGGTCAGGCTCCGCTTGGCAAACGCACGCGGAAGCAGCTCTAACGTCATGTGCTCAATCACTTCACGCACCTGTTTGCGGCCAGGTTTGTAACCTTGTGCAGCCTCGATATCCTCGAGCTTTTCTTGTGCATACTGGCGCACTACGGCTGCGGGCAACAGCTTTTGCTCGATGCCCAGCGCGATCAGTTGCTGCTTTTGCTGGGTGAATACCAGCTCACCCTCCACGCCGCGCGGCGGCACCCAGCCACGCGCCATCTGATCAGTGGCACCACACCCGACAAACAATCCACGGTTAAGGGCTGTGGCCAAATCCTCGCTGGCATACTGCCAGGCATCCGCAAGACGAAAAATCTGAAGGTTACGAAACCACATGGCGGGAAAGTCTGAATAATTAAAAGGGTTGGGATTCTACGCAGTCACCGCTGAAAAACGACGCCGCACTGGCGTTATTCTTTCAGCACATCCACCCCGGCAGGTGGCGTAAAGCGAAAAAGGCTGGCCGCTAGCGCGGGATTCACTTCAAAGCGGTCAAACCTGAGGCTACTGATTTGGCCAAAGCTGTCATGAATTTCCATACTCACCGGTTGATTCGCCTTGAAACCGATTTTGACCAATTCAAAACTGGCTTCCCCCGTACGCGATGTAGCCTCGATAAACTCGATACCATCAACAGAAGGCGCCTCTTTCAGCACAAAATTCTTTTCGATATCCTGCCCCGCCAAGAGCGCAGCAGGACTCGAGCCTAAAGCCGCGCCTACTTTCTTGATTGCAACCTGATTCAGCTCGGGATCAAAACTCCAGAGCTTAACGCCATCGCTCACCAGCAATTGCGGATAGGGTTTTTCATACGACCAGCGAAATTTCCCGGGTCGTTGCAGGGAAAAACTGCCGCTGGATAGCTGTGGCTTGCGGCCTGATTTACTCGCGACACTTTGACTAAACGTACCCTGCGCACTCGCCGTGTGGGCAACGAAATACTTTAATTGCTCCAGAGCCGTCGCCATGGCGACCGGTGCAAAACCAATGCTGAAAAACGCGCAAACACCATAGATAATTTTTTTCATGTCGTGATTATCGCTCAAGCTTTTTTGGTTACCGTATAGCGGTCAAAGCAAGTCAGACCGACAAATACTCGGAGGACTTTATTCCGATCGTCCCGGCGCAATCACTTCACGGCCACCGGCGCTATTCATGGCCGAAACCAGCCCGGCTTTTTCCATCGCCTCGATCATGCGTGCAGCGCGGTTATAACCAATGCGTAAATGGCGCTGCACGAGCGAAATGGAAGGGCGACGGTTCTTGAGCACAATTTCAACGGCCTGGTCATACATAGGATCAGCCTCCGCATTGCTATTCGCCGTATCACCAGCGCCGAGTTCTTGCTCATCACCAATGCTCCCGGCAAGAATTTCATCAATATAGTCAGGCGCGCCAGTCTTCTTTAAATGCTCCACTACACGATGCACCTCATCATCGGCGACAAACGCGCCATGCACGCGCACCGGCAAGCCCGTGCCCGGTGGCAAGTACAACATGTCCCCCTGGCCCAGCAACGCCTCGGCACCCATCTGATCGAGAATGGTGCGTGAGTCGATCTTGCTCGACACCTGGAAGGCAATCCGT
>JALRCC010000030.1 GCA_023257495.1 Rugosibacter sp.
ACGATCTAATGTGATTTGCTTGAATTCAGCCGTGCTGACCACGGCGTTCAGTGCGTTGGCTATTCGTTGCAGTTCTGCCGCTGGCATGCCTGCCGAGCCCCACATACCCATCCAAGCGTCTGTACCACCTGTGTCGTAGCCTTGCTCCTTCATGGTCGGGACTTCGTGCATCAAAGGCGATCGACTGCTTGAGAAAATGCCGATGGGCACCAATTTTCCTGAGCGAATATGGGGAATCGCATCCGCAGCAGTCATTGCCCCCGCATCTATCTGGCCGCCAAGCATGTCAACGATCAGTGGCCCGTTGCCTCGATAAGGAATGTTCTGCAACTTCAAGCCTGCCCGGTTACCAAACTGCAGACCATTGAAATGCGTTTCGCCGCCTGCGCCGGCTGTTCCAAAGTTAGCTTTTGTAGGATTGGCTTTGGCCCAGGCCACGAAGTCCTTCGCATTCTTAACACCGATACTGGCATTGACCACCATGACCAACGGGTAGCTGATAACTTGGCCAATTGTCGTGAAATCCGTCGTCATGTCATAGCCGAGCACGGAGACGGGGAAGGTTAAATGCTGAAAGGTAAAGGTCGCATTCGGCGCAATCATGTAGGTATTACCATTTGGACCCGACGCTTTGACCGCCTGCGCCGCCAATCGACCACCTACGCCGGGTCGGTTTTCCACAATCAGTGGCTGACCTAACAGCGGGCGCATTTGATCAGCCAAGAGGCGCGCAAGATTGTCAGTCAGACCGCCGGGCGGAAAGCCAACCAAGATCTTGATTGTGGGCTTGTCCTGCGCATGAATCGCGAATGACGAAGCTAGGGCGCTAGAAGCTGCCATGGCGGAAATGAGGGTGCGGCGTTTCATCAAGGTCTCCTGTCAATATTTAAGATTTCACGGAAATCAAAGCATCTAGGGCGAGAACAGACGTTTTCGAATTCGCACTGATGCTCACGGGGTAAACAATCAAGGGGTTGACGTCGATCTCCATCAGATCTTCGTTTACAAGCATTTGCTCGGCCAAGCGCTTCACAACCTGTGCAATCGCTTTGAAGTCCACTGCGCTCTGCCCACGCATGCCGCGCAACACCGCTGCTGCTTTAAGCTGATGTAATTCGGCGATGATTTCGTCTTCAGTGAGTGTTGGTGCAAGCAATCGGACATCGTGGAGGGCTTCAATCCAAATGCCGCCCAAGCCCACCATCATCACAGGCCCCCAAGCACCATCGCGTTTGGCGCCAACAACCATCTCCAAACCTTGTGTGCCCATTGTTTCAACGAGCACACCGTCAAGTTGCAGTTGCATGCGCTTGGCTTTGGCATAGTTCGCTACGTTGTCATGCAATTTTTGCCAAGCTACTTGCAGTGCATCTGCATCTTTGACATTCACGATGACGCCACCCGCATCACTCTTGTGAGGCAAAGCGCTTGCCTGCGCTTTGAGGACCACTGGATAGCCAATCTGCTCAGCAATTAACAGCGCTTCGCTTGTATTCTGTGCCAGCAATCCCACTGGAACACTTAAATTCAAAGCCTTAAACCATGCTTTGCCAGCATATTCAGGATGTATCCCTCTCACCAGCGGTTTGACCGACTCAGGCAATGCAATAACGGCAGCTTGCTGCTTAGTCGCTTGATCGCGTTGGCGTAGGGACTGTGCAGCTTGGGCATAGGCGCAAACACAGCCAAGAGCTCGCAAGGCCCTATCCGTGCTGCGGAAAAAGGGCACGCGAGAGGTGCGAATCGCCTCGATGAAGAAAGGCTCAATGGGCCCATCATCTCCATTGATAATCAAAACAACCGGCTTGATGGCCGCAGCCAAGGCAGGCAAGATGTGGTCTGCTTTGTCTCGCTGTGCCATCACAGGTCCCGCTGGAATGGCCAGTACCAAGGTCGATATGCCCGTATCAGACAGCATGGCGTGCACAATTTCACCGATCAAACCTGGCTGACGAAAGCCAATGGTGGTGTAGTCCAGCGGATTCTCGGCCACAGCGAAAGAGGGTAGCTTGTCGCTTAACTGGTTCACAGTCTTTGTCTGTAATTCTGGTAGTGGCAAACCAACGCTGTCGGCCATGTCAAGCGCAATATTTTTCACAGCACCTGAGCCCGTCATGAAGGCCACCCCGCCAACTGGTGGCGCAGGATAGCGAGCCAAAATCGCCGTTGTGTCGATCAATTCATCAAGTGAATTCACCAACGCCACAGCATGTGCTCGCAGAAGTGCAGATGCAACTGCATGATCACCTGCCAATGCCCCCGTGTGGGACGCAGCTGCGGCTGCGGCGCGAGCGCTTTTACCAGGCATGAGCAAGGTAATGGGTTTGCTGCGCTTGACAGCTTCCTGAGCAAGCTGCAAAAAACGTTGGGGTGAACGAATTTGCTCGGCATATACGCAGACGACGCGAATATTGTCATCAGCCAAGCAATGCTCAATCCCGTCCTCCACTTGAATATCGACTTCGTTACCAGTTGAGAAGACCATTTGCGGCAACAGCCCGCGACCAAGCAAGGCATCGCGCAATCCTGCTGCCATGGCACCGCTTTGTGCAATCACAGCTATACCGCTCGGCGCCATTTGATTGGCAGCCTCTAAATAGCTCTCCGACAATGGCTCAAAGGTCAGCGCCAGTTTTGTCGAGAAATTCGTAAAGCCCATGCAATTGGGGCCAATCACCCGTACACCAGCATTTTTTGCCGCCGCCTGCAAAACGCGCTGGCGCTCCTGACCTTCCTCGCCCGTTTCCGCATAACCCGAAGCAAATAAAACCGCAGCATGACATTGGCGTTCTCCCAATTGCGTGATCGCATCCAATACGCCAGCTTCTGGAATCGCCAACACCGCCAAATCGATGCCCAACGGTAGTTTGGCGATTTGATCAACGCAGGCTTTGCCATTGATCTGCGTACTGCTGCGGCTCACCAAATGAACTGCGCCACCGTAGCCAAACGACGTCAAGTTGGCCAGGACAAATCCACCCAAAGCGCGCGGATCAGCAGAAGCGCCAACGATGACAACCGACTTAGCTGCCACGATTTGTTGCAAAACTGTCATATGAAAATATTTATTGAAATTAATTGCATCCATTATTGCATGTTTTGGCATACCAAAACACGATTAAAGTATGCCATAATTAAAAAATGGAAAACAAAACATCCCTACCCCTCAATTCAGAAGCCCCGCAGACCCTGCCTGCCGGTGCCTCTAAAAGCATTCGCGAGACCTTGCAAGAAGAAATAGAAAGCGGGCAATTGCCACCGGGCAACCCGCTGGACGAAAGAGGCTTAGCCGAGCGCTTTGGTGTCTCGCGAACACCCGTTCGCGAAGCCTTGCACCAACTTGCTGCCAAAGACTTGGTCAAGCTCACGCCACGCCACGGTGCAATGGTCGCGCGTTTTTCAATCAGTGAAATACGAGGGCTGATGGAGGTGCTTGGCGAGCTTGAATCCTTTGCAGCTCGATTGGCGGCGCGCCGGGTCGATGATTTTTCTCGCGCACAACTCCAAGAAGCCTTGCAGCGCTGCCGCGATGCCCAGAATCTGGGTGTGGGTGAATATGCAATGGCCAATATTTCATTTCACGAAGTGATTTTTTCAATTAGCCGCAATCAATACCTCACCCAACAATTGCGTCGTACGCATCGCTTGATTCAGCGTTATAGATCGCGCGATTTCCAAAGCCGTGCGCAAGTGGCTAAATCCATGCTCGATCACGAACGTGTGACCCAAGCCATTTGTGATGGCGATGAAAACGCTGCTGCGCTGGCAATGGCTGAACATGTGCCCAGCGGTTCGAGCGGATTTTCAGAGTTTTTGGCAAAAGTACCGCCCCATTATTTTGAAAGTGAATCCCCATGAAGCGCTCCATCGAAGTTCCCGGTTTATCTCATGGCAGTGCGCCAATTCCTATGGGTGCGCGAATTGGGCCGCTGATTTGCTCTTCAGCTTTGAATGGCAAAAACAGCACAACTGGCACTCTACCCGCCGAAGGCTCTGAGCAAGTCAAGAATATTTTTTTCAACCTGCTTTCCTTTTTGAAGGAAGCTGGGGCTGGAACAGAACATGTGGTCAAGTTGTCGATTTATTTGAAAGATGACAGCCTAAGAGGCGCTATCAATGAACAATGGCTCTCGATGTATCCCGATGCGCATGATCGACCTGCACGGCATATCAGCAACTACGACTTGCAGCATGGCATGTTGATTCAGCTTGAAGTAATTGCTTACGTGAATGATTAATTGAAGGAGTTTGACAATGGCTTTCACTCGCGAACAAAACGATTTACTAACTCGCGTTGAGAATGATGCACCCATGGGGCAAATGCTGCGGCAATATCACTGGTTCCCTTGCGTTCCAGCACGATTGCTCGAAGCTGATGGCAAACCCTACAACATTCGTCTGCTCGGTCAGGACTTTGTCGCCTTTCGATCCACCGATGGCAGCGTTGGCGTTGTGGATGCAAAGTGTCTGCATCGCAAGGCTTCTTTGGTTCTTGCTAAGAATGATGGTAACGGCTTGCGATGCATTTTTCACGGTTGGAAATACAACACCAAAGGCGAAGTCATTGATGCGCCAAACCATCCGGGCGACAGCGAATCATTTTGCAAAAATTTGCGGGTCAACAGATACCTCGCCGTTGAGCGTGGCGGTATAGTTTGGGCTTGGTTTGGCAAAGGCGATACACCGCCCAAATTCCCCGAGTTACCTTTCACGGCCTTACCCGATAACCAGCGATCAGTCACCAGCGCTGAAGTTCCCACGAACTGGGTACAAGCGGTAGAAGCCAGCATGGACACATCACATGTCAGCGTCCTGCATGAATCCACCACAGAAATATCAGCTGGGGCTGGCAATTTGCGGCAGTTGATGAGTAAAAAAGCGGCTGCAAACTTAGAGTTCATTGAAACACCTTACGGCTTTCGCTATGCTGCACTGCGCGATGTAGGTGACGGAAAAACCTATGCAAGGGTTAACAATTTCGTCATGCCATGGTACGGCATTATTTGCGCCCCACATGAACACGGACCAGCCACCGTTTTCTTCAGCACACCCATTGATGATGTAACGCATCGAGCTTGGTTTGTTCACTACAACATGCACCGTCCACTTGGAATGACCAATATGTCGGCAAGCCCTGATCTTTGGAACTTCCCGCCGCTACCACCAGGTAACGAAAGCAACAATTGGGGACAAAACCGAGATCTCATGCGTCGTGGCCATGCAACAGGTTTCCCACAACATTTGGGTACAGAAGATTTCGCAATGTTCTTAAGCCAAGGGCCGATTCATGATCGTACCGATGAGCAGCTTTGTCCAGCCGACGGCGCAGTGATTCGCGTTCGTCGCCAACTGATGAAAGCAGCGCAAGAATATGCGACAAACAAAGCACCTATAGCGCCCAATCACGATCAGTTGGACTACAAGCAAATTCAATCCATTGGCGCTGTTTTAGAGGCTGATCAAAATTGGCGAGAGCTTTGATTTTGAGACCTAGGAAAACAATGAATCCTCTACTCAATCGCAGGAAAGCAATTCAAACATCGGCCGTTCTTGCTTCCTCTATCAGCATGCCAGCTATACATGCGCAAGAGAGAGCCCCCATCAAAATCTTGATGGGCTTTCCGCCCGGCGGAGGCACTGACTTGATCGCACGAACAATTGCCGAGCGCTTACGTGAGGCACTGGGACAACCCGTCATCATTGATCCCAAGGTCGGTGTAGGCGGGCGATTAGCTGCCGATGCGATGATGGCGGCGCCACCAGATGGCATGACGTACATGATCGCACCTAACGCTACGCCAACCTTCCAAACTTTGGTCTTCGGCCATCAAATTAAATGGGATGTACTGCGCAATTGGACTCCTGTTGCGGCATTGGTTACATATCCGATTGGCATGGCCGCAAGCTTGCAAACTGGCGTGACGAATGTCAAACAGCTGGTCGATTGGACCAGAGCAAAAGGCAGTGCAAGCTTCGGTTCCCCCGGCGCGGGTGGACAAAATCATTTTCTCGGTCAAGCTTTTGCAAAGCAAGCGGGACTTGACATGAATCACGCACCGTATCGCGGCACTACACCGATGCTGACCGATTTGCTTGGCGGGCACATTCCCTTTGGGGTCACCCTGGGGTCAGATTTCATTCGTCAACATCGCGATGGCAGAGTCAAACTCATTGGTGTTTTCACCTCTCAGCGTAGCGAATTGATGCCAGAAATTCCAACCTTTGCCGAACAGGGTTTCAACATCACCAGCGGCAATGCATGGACAGGCATGTGGGCGCCACCCAAAACGCCCCTGGCTGAAATTGTGCGGATGCAAGCTGCATTGCAAAAAGTGTTGTCTCTGCCCGAAGTGCGACAACACTTGATGACTCATCTTGCCGTACAGCCCCAATATCGCAACGGTGAAGAGATGCAACAGATGCTTCGTGAAGAAATTGCGTATTGGCAGCCGATTATCAAAACCTCTGGCTACAAACCAGAATAAGCATGGAATTTTTTTAATGAGCAACTCTCCCTTTGAACATTTGGTCACATATGAACTGTCGGGTACGGTCGCCTTGATTGGCCTCAATCGTGTCGAAAAACGCAATGCTATTTCTGAAGAGGTGATTGACCAATTGCGCAGCGCAGTGTTGCGGGCACATGAGGAAGCCAATGTGGCTGTTTTGTTTGGACATGGCAGCAATTTCAGTGCTGGCTTGGATTTGGCAGAAGCACTCAAACGCGCGACGGGAGAAATCAAGCCGTCCCGCAAGCGTCGTCGCCATACCTGGCATGAAGTGTTTGATCAAATTGCGCGAGGACCAATTCCATTTGTGGCAGCCCTTCATGGCGCGGTAGTTGGCGGCGGGTTGGAGTTGGCAAGTGCTGCGCATTTGCGCGTGTGCGATGAGACAACATTTTTTGGTTTGCCTGAGGGACAACGCGGTATCTTTGTGGGTGGCGGCGGCACTGTACGCATTCAACGCATTATTGGCACAACTGTGATGATGGATTTGATGCTTACGGGGCGTTTGCTCAGTGCACAAGAGGGGTTGACAGAACACATCGTTCGATACATCACGCCTGCTGGCCAAGCTCTTGCCAAGGCCAAAGAGCTAGCCGAGCGCATTGCTCAAAACACGATTGAAACGAATTGGAAAATCATTCAAGTGCTGCCGCGCGTGCAGGACATGAGCCATGACGATGGCCTCTTTGTGGAACAGCTTAATTCCGCTATGGCTCGTCCGCCTGAAGTGGAGCAACGTTTGCGTCAATTCGTAGAAGGCAAAGCCGCGCCTTTGCAAGATCCAAATACAAATTACACCAGCAAAGAATCCTGATGAGTTTCGATTTTTTCTCTACCCCCTCTTCGCACGAGATGAAAGCTGCAGCGCAATATGCAGCGCATGCAGCCGATTTATCGTTTCAAATTCCTGACATTTCAGCGCACAGACAATTGCGATCGATACAAAGCGCGGCTGTGATTGGTGCTGGCACGATGGGTGGTGGCATTGCGATGTCTTTGGCCAATATCGGCATTGCCGTTCATCTGATCGACGCTGATAAAGCGAGTCTCGACCGCGGCATGACCAAAATACAGGACAACTATGCTGTGTCCGTCAAACGCGGCAAATTAACCTTGCAACAACTACAGGACCGCATGGCCTTGATTTCGCCAATATTGGATTGGCAAGAAGCAAATGGGGCTGATCTCTTCATCGAAGCAGTGTTTGAGGATCTACAGCTCAAAAAAGATTTATTCATCAAGCTCGATGCCTTTGCCAAGCAAGGCGCAATTTTGGCAACCAACACGTCGGGGTTAGATGTGAATGCGATTGGTGCTGTAACTAAGCGGCCGCACGATGTGGTGGGAGCACATTTTTTTAGTCCTGCCCATGTGATGCGGCTCTTGGAGGTGGTACGTTCAGATGCAACCTCACCAGATGTGATTGCGACGTTGATGGATTTGGGGCGTCGCATGGGTAAAACAGCAGTTCTCTCTAAGGTTTATCCTGGTTTTATCGGTAATGCTATGTTTCGACATTACACCCGAGAAGCTCATTTTTTGATTGAAGACGGAGCACTTCCACACGAGGTCGATGAAGTGCTCACTCGATTTGGTTACGCAATGGGTGTACTTGCAGTGCAAGATATGGCCGGCAACGATGTCGGTTATCAAACCAAGAAAGCAATGATCGGAAACCGAGCCACAGATCGACGTTGGAGCGATTTAACGCTCACGCTGACCGACATGGGCAGGCGTGGCCAGAAAGATGGCAAAGGCTGGTATCGATATGCGAACGGAGATCGCAAACCTCAACGCGATCCAGAGTTTGAATCTTGGATTGTGGGCGAATCCGCCCGCCTAGGTCGTGAGCGAAAACATTTCACGCCAGAAGAAATCCTCAAACGCTGCCTATACGGCATGGTCAATGAAGGCGCGCGTTTACTTGAAGCTGGCATCGCACTTCGTGCCTCGGACATAGACACCGTGTGCCTCACTGGCTATGGTTTTCCAAAAGAGCGAGGTGGGCCTCTGTATCTGGCTGACAAAATTGGTTTAAAAAACGTGCTTACTGATATTGAGCGCTTTCATGCTGACATGGGCTTTTGGTGGACGCCTGCGCCGCTGTTAAAACAACTGGCGCAAGAGGGTAAAAGTTTCGTTCAATGGGATGCGGAACATGCATTTTCACTTAAGAATAAAACGATAGGTGATTGACATGGACTTAGGAATCTCTGGCCGCAAGGCCATCGTTTGCGCCAGCACACAAGGCTTAGGTTTTGCCTGTGCAGAGGCACTCCTGCGTGAGGGTTGTGAGGTGTACATCAACGGCCGAGATGCTGAACGAACCGCACGTATCGCTGAGCAATTAGGATCAGTCCACCAGATGCCTGTCACGGGAATCGCTGCAGACATCAATACCAACCAAGGGCG
The DNA here is from genome assembly GCA_023257495.1 of Rugosibacter sp. The sequence continues at coordinate 8,922 of JALRCC010000030.1, forward strand.
CACCTTGCTTTTGGCAGCTTGCCCAGAACCAGATATTTTGATCAATAACAACATCGGCCCTCCACCCAGCAAACTTGAAAGCTGGGATGAAGCCGCTTGGGTGAATGCACTAGAGCGCAACTTCTACCCTGGCGCTTTGCTCATGAGAGCAGTCATCCCAGGCATGCGCGATCGCAAGTTCGGTCGAATCGTCAACATCACCTCCGCCATGGTCAAAAGCCCGCATCCCGAGATGGGTCTATCAGCTGCAGCGCGTACGGCGCTAACGGCCATGTCCAAAGCATTGGCCAGAGACTGCATTGTTGATAACGTCACCATCAACAACCTACTTCCCGAGCGCTTTGACACCCCACGTCAAGAATTTATGGCTAGGCGCATGATGCAACAAGAAGGTATCACCCGAGATCAAGCCAGAGCAAAAATTGCTGCCACATTGCCAGCCAATCGCTTTGGACATCCTGAAGAGTTCGGTCAAGCATGTGCTTTTATCTGCTCAGCAAAAGCAGGATTCATGACTGGACAAAATCTCCAGTTGGACGGTGGTTCCTATATGGGTTTAATCTAAAAAGCTCTGCTAATTCTTCGCCATGCGTTCCAACTTAACGCTCAGAGGATCTGGCATTGATACACACAGAGATCATGCTTAGCTCGTTGTTGGTAGGGCATAGGGTGGTATTGAAGGAATTAGAGACCCAGATCTGGCAAGTCAGCTTTTTGGACTACGATCTGGGGTAGTTCGATAGGGACAGTTGTCGTCTGGAACCCGGGCCCAACCCGTTTGGGCTTAGGCTGTTAAAGATGTGACTGCTACAAACTGTCAACGATGTTTCCAGTATGTACCTAATTTGATTGGTGGGCCCACCAGGACTTGAGCCTGGGACCAAAGGATTATGAGTTGTATGACTCAGATCGATGGGCCAAGCACTTTGCGCCTTAAGGGTTGGCTTTATGTTAAAAATGAAAGCCCTTTTGAACGATACAAGCTTTAGTGTTACCAATGGAAAACGTTGATCCAACTCTCTGCCCAATCTGCCATGAGCCTAATGTGTGTGCGATGGAAA
>JALRCC010000053.1 GCA_023257495.1 Rugosibacter sp.
GGAATGACAAGCGGAGCTACAGGGAGTTACGGGAACTACAACGGCAAACAATACCACCAGAAAGAAGACACCAACTAGTTGTGTCTTGCATCAAAAAAATGCACGCGGTTGCGGCCTTTATCTTTAGCGCGGTACATTGCCATATCCGCCCGCTTGAGCAGATCGTCACAGCCTACGCCATCACCGATAAACAATGCCACGCCAATGCTTGTCGAACACCGATGCTCGATGCTGATCTCTCCCCTTCCCTCTTTATGCGCACTTAGCATGAAAGGCTCAGAGATCGCTCGACGAATTTTTCAGCGACGATATCCGCTTCGTTGATGGATTCATTTCTGTCGGTGTCTAACCCGTCAAGCATCACCACAAATTCATCCCCACCAAAACGGGCAACAGTATCTGTACCACGAACGCACCGTGTAATCCGCTGCGCCACTTCAATCAGCAACAGATCACCCGTACCGTGCCCGTATTTATCATTCAGCGGCTTAAAGTTATCCAGATCAAGAAACATGAGAGCGCCATAGCGATTACTGCGTTTACTCGCAATCATGGCGCGACCCAGCCGGTCATCCAGAAGGCGCCGATTCGGCAACTGCGTCAAGGTGTCATAAAAAGCCAAGGTGCGGATCTGCTCTTCAGACTTTTTACGCTCGGTGATATCGCGCATGACGGCAATGAAGTGAGTCAGATTGCCTGCAGCATCGTTAACTGGCGTAATCGTCATTTCCTCGTCGTAGTCCGTACCATTTTTATGCCGATGCACTAGCTCCCCGTGCCAGACATTGCCAGCAAGGATTTTTTTCCAGATGGTCCGATGAAATGCGGGGTCTTGTTTTTCTGATTTTCCTAAATCAGGCAAGGCGAGTCCGGTTAAATCGTTCAAGTGATAACCGGTCATTTCACTGAAAGCCGAATTAGCCCATTGGATGCGCACATTTTTATCAGTAATGACCATGGCGCTGGCTGAAGCGTTAAACGCCATATCCTTCAAATGCAGAGCCTCTTGAATGCTTGCCTGGTCAATAACTTGTGCTGCCAGATAAGCCATACGTTCCATCCACTCCACCTCATCGGCAGATGGCTGACGATTGATGCCGTGATAAATGTCAAACGTGCCAAGAACGCGATGCTCGCTATTTTTGATCGGTTGAGACCAACAGGATTGAATGCCTGCCTTCTTTGCAGCATCACGTACGCGAAAACCGACAGGCCAATAACCGTAACTCTGCATATCTGAAACAATCACTGGTTCGCCTCGACATACTGCCGCACCAAATGCACCGATTCCATCACCTACCGGCAAGCCATCAATCGCCTGCTTATAAAAATCAGGCAGGCTAGCCGCTGCGCTGTAGTACAAGTGCTTACCCTCCTTATCGAGTAGCAACACTGCGCACCAGCATCCTGAGTGCAAACGCTCAAACTCTTGTGTTAACGTACTCAGAACACGGGGTAAAGAAGCCCCTTGGTTAATCATCTGCAAAATCTGGTTGCGAAAATCCAACTCTTCCGACTGCTGACGCATTCTCGTTTCGGCTCGCTGACGTTGTTCAATGTAAATGCTGAACATCATGCCTGCCAATGCGAGTAGCATCATGCATAACCAATAGCTACCCAGACGACTTGCCGCAATGCCATGGGGCAACAATCCTGCTTCCCAATCTCCCCCAAGTACTGCCTGAATGGCTGCCATAACCAAAAACAGTGCTACCCAACGTTTTCCCAAGCGCACGGCAGCCCAGATGATGGGAAAAGCCACCCAATAGCCCACCCAATAGCCCCGAATTACATTGTTAGTTACGTCAGCAAACCAGCCAATAAAGCAAATCTGGCCCACCAGAAATGCGACAGTAGTTGCCCAGAATACTTCGCCAATTTTTTGTTTTGGGAATCGTGCCTTGACCGGATGAAACCAGACAAGAATCAATGGGGTAATCACCGTCACACCCAATACACCTCCTAACCACCCTGCAAACAAGCTATTCAGCTGTGTTGCATGTGTCAAAACTTCTGCGGCCAACAACCCCGTAACCCCAAGCCCTGCACTCACAGCGCTACCGACAAAGCCGCCATACACAATGAGCAGCAGGTAATCTCTCACTGTCACGAGCGCAGCATCAAAGACCTTGTCCTGTAAAAGCAGCCAAGCCCCAAGATAGGCACCCAACACGCCCCCTATCGACAAGACAAGCATCGTTTCTACTGAATAGCCCATCAGTGCATTAGCAGCAAGAGCACCCATGAAAAGCGCCCCGAGGTAACGCAGGTTGAGCAAGAGCATTGCCAGTGCAAAGCCACTGGCCAAAAATAAAACGCCACCACCTCTCTCGGGCGCAAAAAAAACTAGCGATACCCAGATCAAACACGCATACACGGCAGCAACACCCAGCTGCCTTAGTGCAGTCGTCAATAACCCGGGAATTCGCAATGAGTCAGGCATAAAAATCGGCGCTGGTTTGAACCTGCTTTGGACGATACAGTGAGCTGGCAAAAAAAACAGTGTCCGCAATGCTTGTTAGCAATCCATTGACAGTATGAAAAAGAGTCCCCCTAGCTGAGAAACG
>JALRCC010000114.1 GCA_023257495.1 Rugosibacter sp.
CTACTTCCCTTCTTTGTCTTCAAAAACCATCGTTTACAAAGGCATGTTGCTAGCAAACGAAGTAGGCGGTTATTACAAAGACTTAAACGATCCAGATATGGTGTCTGCACTTGCTTTAGTGCACCAACGCTTCTCAACTAACACCTTCCCAGCTTGGGATTTAGCGCATCCATTCCGCATGATTGCGCACAATGGCGAAATCAATACCGTGCGTGGCAACATCAACTGGATGGCTGCGCGGCAGGGCGCGATGAGCTCGCAATGGTTGGGCGACGATCTGGAAAAATTGTGGCCGCTGATCATTGACGGTCAGTCCGATTCGGCAAGTTTTGATAATGCGTTAGAGCTGCTGGTCATGGGTGGGTACTCTCTGCCGCATGCCATGATGATGCTGATTCCTGAAGCCTGGGCCAGTAATGGCTTGATCGATGAAGAGCGACGGGCTTTTTATGAATTCCATGCACCACTCATGGAACCTTGGGATGGCCCGGCAGCAGTTGCCTTCACGGATGGTCGCCAGATCGGTGCCACGCTGGATCGAAACGGCTTGCGTCCGGCGCGCTATCTGATTACCGATGATGACATTGTGCTGATGGCGTCCGAAATGGGTGTGCTGACTTTCCCCGAAGAAAAAATCGTCAAAAAATGGCGTCTGCAGCCAGGCAAAATGTTCCTGATCGATCTGGAGGCCGGTCGTATCATTGACGATGCCGAACTGAAGCACGCGATTGCTACGGAGCAGCCTTATGGCCAATGGGTGAAAGAATCCCGGTTGTTTCTGGCGGACTTGGCGGCCGATGCAAAAGGCACGCTCAAGCTCAAAGAGTCGCTGCTGGACACCCAGCAGGCCTTTGGCTATACCCAGGAAGATATCAAGTTCATTCTCGAGCCTATGGCTGAAAATGGCGAAGAAGCCACCGGTTCCATGGGTAACGATTCTGCCCTGCCAGTGTTGTCTTCGAGGGAAAAGCCGCTCTACAGTTACTTTAAACAACTCTTCGCGCAGGTGACTAACCCACCGATTGATCCCATCCGCGAAGAAATTGTCATGTCGCTCACCAGCTTCATTGGCCCAAAACCGAACTTGATGGGCATTGCCAATGATGATGATGAACCGTTAACACCGCGGCTGGAGGTAACGCAGCCCGTCCTCATGGATGAGGACTTCACGCGCTTGGTCTTGATCGACAAGGCCACGCAAGGACGCTTCAAATCGCTGATTCTGGATATAACCTATCCTGCGGCTCAAGGCGCTGCGGGCTGTGCTGAGGCACTGGCTGATCTTGCGGTTGCTGCCGAACAATCGGTGGCAGCGGGCTATAACATTGTTGTACTGTCAGACCGTGCAGTGTCGTGCGAACGTGTGGCGATTCCTGCTTTGCTGGCTTGTGCGGCTGTTCATCATCATCTCGTCAAAAAAGGCTTGCGCACCAGTACCGGGCTGGTTGTTGATACGGGCTCTGTGCGCGAAGTCCATCACTTTGCCTTGCTTGCGGGCTACGGTGCCGAGGCCGTTTGTCCTTGGCTGGCACTTGAAACCATTGCTGCATTTTCAGGCAAAGCCGCCAAAGAGGCACAGAAGAAATTCGTCAAGGCGATTGGCAAGGGCCTGAACAAGGTGATGTCCAAGATGGGCATATCCACCTATCAGTCCTACTGTGGTGCGCAAATTTTCGAGGCTATTGGTCTGAACTCTGGGTTTGTTCGCGAATTTTTTACCGGCACACCAACGCAAATTGAAGGTATTGGCTTGCTAGAGGTAGCAGAGGAAGCCGTGCGTGTTCATCGTGCTGCCTTTTCTACCGATCCAGTGTTGGCTGACAGCTTGGATGCCGGGGGGGAGTATGCCTACCGTATTCGCGGCGAAGATCACATGTGGACCCCCGATGCTATTGCTAAATTGCAGCATGCGACGCGATCGGGAAAATACGATACGTACAAGGAATATGCGCGGCTGATCAATGATCAAAGTAAACGGCATCTGACGTTGCGCGGATTGTTCGATCTGAATCCTGCTGGCCCGCCGGTCCCAATCAATGAGGTCGAATCCGCCAAGGATATCGTCAAGCGCTTTGCTACAGGAGCCATATCGCTCGGCGCGATTTCCACTGAATCGCATACGACACTAGCCATTGCCATGAACCGTATTGGTGGTAAATCCAATACCGGTGAAGGTGGTGAAGACCCGCGTCGCTTTGAAAAAGTCGGCGCTGGTGAGACGGTGGCCAGCGTGCTGGGCGCGAATCGTGTGGAGGCGCATATTCCCTTGAAAGAAGGGGATAGTCTGCGCTCGGCAATCAAGCAGGTAGCCTCTGGCCGGTTTGGTGTCACGGCAGAATATCTGAGCAATGCGGATCAATTGCAAATCAAGATGGCGCAAGGCGCAAAGCCTGGCGAAGGGGGGCAGTTGCCCGGCCACAAAGTCTCCGAGTACATCGGGTATTTACGTCACTCGGTGCCCGGCGTTGGCTTGATTTCTCCCCCGCCACACCATGATATTTATTCCATTGAAGATCTGGCACAGTTGATACATGATCTGAAAAATTCGAACCCGGTGGCTTCGGTGTCAGTCAAGCTGGTGTCTGAAGTCGGCGTTGGTACGGTGGCAGCTGGCGTGGCAAAAGCCAAGGCGGATCACGTGGTGATTGCAGGGCATGATGGCGGCACGGGCGCATCCCCGATATCCTCGATCAAACATGCGGGCACGCCGTGGGAGCTTGGCTTGGCAGAAACGCAGCAGACTCTGGTGCTGAACAAGTTGCGCGGCCGTATTCGCGTGCAGGCTGATGGCCAGATGAAAACCGGACGTGATGTGGTGATTGCTGCCCTGCTCGGTGCGGATGAGTTCGGCTTTGCCACCGCTCCTCTGGTTGTTGAAGGCTGCATCATGATGCGTAAATGTCACTTGAATACCTGCCCGGTTGGTGTTGCCACGCAGGATCCGGTGCTGCGCAAACGCTTTTCTGGCCAGCCTGAGCATGTGGTGAATTATTTCTTTTTTGTCGCCGAAGAGGTTCGTGAGCTGATGGCGCAATTAGGGATTCGTCGTTTTGATGATTTGATCGGTCGCGCAGATCTGCTGGATACGCGCGAGGGCATTGCTCACTGGAAAGCCAAAGGGCTGGATTTTTCGCCCATCTTTTACATGCCGCCTGTTTCAAATGATGTCGCATTGTGCCATCGTGAGACGCAGGATCATGGCTTGGGCCGTGCGCTGGATCATCAGTTGATCAGCAAAGCTGCGCCTGCCTTAAAGCATGGTACCAGCGTAAAGATTACCGCCACGATCAAAAATCAAAATCGCACGGTTGGCACTTTGCTGTCGCACGAGGTCGCCAAGCACTACGGTCATGCCGGGTTGAGTGACGATAGTGTTTCCATTCAGCTGACCGGCACTGCAGGGCAGAGCTTTGGTGCCTTTCTCGCGCGCGGCATCACACTGGATTTGGTCGGTGAAGGTAATGACTACGTTGGTAAAGGCTTATCCGGTGGCCGCATTATCGTGCGCCCGCCCAAGGCTTTCCGTGGGCAATCGGCTGAAAACATGATCGTAGGTAATACTGCGCTCTATGGGGCAACCGAAGGCGAAGCGTTTTTCAGTGGTGTTGCGGGCGAGCGCTTTGCAGTACGTAACTCGGGCGCGACGGCTGTTGTCGAAGGCACGGGCGATCACGGCTGCGAATACATGACCGGTGGCACGGTCGTTGTCCTGGGTCTTACC
>JALRCC010000119.1 GCA_023257495.1 Rugosibacter sp.
GCGGTTTGCGCCATGCACCGAAGCACACGCACACTCGCCAGCGGCATAAAAGCCAGGCACAGGAACGGATACATCACTACCCTGCGGAACAACAACCTGGCCATAGCGATTGGTGGGAATACCCCCCATCTGGTAATGGCATGTCGGCACAACCGGCAGATACTCTTTCAAGCAATCGACACCGGCAAATTGAATGCCAATCTCATGAATACTGGGCAAACGTTTGAGAATCACTTCTGGATCAAGGTGGGTCAAATCAAGATACACGTAATCCTTGTAGGGGCCTGCACCGCGACCTTCGTTGATTTCGGTCAGCATGGATCGAGACACCACGTCGCGCGAAGCCAGATCTTTTGCATTCGGCGCATAGCGCTCCATAAACCGTTCGCCATCAGCGTTCCGCAAAATACCGCCTTCGCCGCGCACACCTTCTGTGATCAACACACCCGCGCCGGCCACCCCTGTTGGATGAAATTGCCAGAACTCCATATCTTCCAGCGGAATACCCGCACGAGCAGCCATGCCCAGGCCATCGCCGGTATTGATGAAAGCGTTGGTTGATGAGTGGTAAACCCGGCCTGCACCCCCCGTGGCAAAAATGGTTGCCTTGGCATGAAAGGCCACAATTTCACTGGTTTCCATGTCCATGGCCACAACCCCCAGCACCTCGCCTTCGGCATCGCGAATCAGATCCAGCGCCTGCCACTCGACAAAAAACTGTGTGTTAACCTTGACATTGCGTTGATACAGCGCATGAAGCATGGCATGCCCTGTACGGTCAGCCGCAGCGCACGAACGGCGCACAGGCTTTTCGCCAAAGTTGGACATATGCCCACCAAAAGGGCGCTGATAAATCTTGCCGTTATCGACGCGATCAAATGGCATGCCATAGTGCTCGAGCTCAACCACAGCCTGATTGGCCTGACGGCACATGAACTCAATCGCATCCTGATCACCCAGCCAGTCTGACCCCTTAACGGTGTCATACATATGCCAGTGCCAGTTATCCTCTTCCGAATTACCCAAGGAAGCCGCCACCCCCCCTTGTGCCGCAACCGTATGCGAACGTGTAGGAAATACCTTGGTCAGCACGGCCGTCTTCAATCCGGACTCGGAAAGCTGCAGCGCAGCGCGCAAGCCAGCGCCACCCGCGCCGACCACAACCGCATCAAATTTACGAATGGTATAAGTCACTCTTACAGCCTCCAGATAACCCGAATTGCCCAGCCTGCGCAACCGATAAGCATCAGCAATGTCAGCACATGCAACACAATACGCACACTGGTTTGCTTGATGTAATCCATCCAGATGTCACGCACCCCAACCCAGGCGTGATAGCCCAAGCTCAAAATAAACAACAAGCTGATAAATTGCACGGCACCATGGCTCATGAAATCACGCCAAGCCTGGGCTGAACTTGTCACACCACATAAAATTGCCACGAAAATCACGACGGCATATATGGCCATCAGCACAGCGGTAATGCGCTGCGCCAACCAGTCTTTTAGCCCGTAATGAGCCCCTACAACCATACGCCCCATATCAATAGACTCCAAAAAGTTTCAGGCCAAACACTGCGGTTAAAGTCAGGCTCACAACCATGACGGCCAGTGCCGTGGTACGCGACTGTTGCTTTTCCACACCCACATGAACATCAATGAGCAAAATGCGCAACCCCATGCAAAAGTGGTGCAAGAAAGCCCAGATCAAACCCAACAAAATAAGGCGCACAAAAATATTGCCCGTAATTTGAGAAAACTGGCCTGTCTGTTCAGGCACCGTGCTTAGCGACAACTCAAGCAGCCAGATCAGCAGCGGCAACATTAAAAACATACCCGCGCCACTCACACGATGCAAAATCGAAGCGTAGCCTGATAGCGGCAAACGAATAGCCGTCAAGTCAAGAAACTTGGGGCGCTGTTTGGTCATATTTTTCACCTCTGACATTTGCTGCGATCCTCCTTGTAAGTTCATACCATTGCAAATCAAATCAAAACGTTAGCCCTAGCCCAGCTCATTAAAGTAGCAATGCGCCTGAGTTGAATACAATCCCCGGCGCCACTCAACCGGCTTATCTGCATAAGAAAAACTCAAGCGCTCAACAGATAAAAGCGGACTGCCTTCTGCCACATGTAACAACTCAGCACTTGATCTATCGGCAGCAACAGCGCGCAGTCGCTCTTCAGCACGCACCATGCGGACATCAAACCGATCTTCAAAAAAACTGTAAAGCGAGCCGCTATAGTCCTTCAACATCTCCAGTGTGATGGCACCAAAAATTGCACCCGGCAAATAAATTTCATCCACCACAATGGGCTGTCCGTCAAACTGCAACAACCGCCGCAGCACCGTGATCGGATCGCCGACTTTGATAGCCAGCATACGCGCGGCTTCAACCCCGGCCTTTGCTCGCCAACATTCCAGCGGGATACTTTTAGCTTGCTGTATCTCTCCAGTAAGCGGCATCAACCGCAAAAAACGGAAAAATGCACGCGGGTCATCATGGCTTGCAACAAAAGTCCCCTTACCCTGCCGACGCACCAGCAAATGCTCGGCCGCCAACTCATCAATTGCCTTGCGAACCGTGCCCTGGCTAACAGCAAATCGTGCCGCCAGCTCGATTTCGCTGGGGATAGACTCCCCCGGGTGCCACTCGCCCGATTGCAATTGCTGCACGAGCAACGCCTTTATCTGGCGATAAAGCGGGCTAAAAGCCGGCGATGGCAAGACGGCACTTTTATTCATGCTCCGGATTTGAACATATTTCAAAAGCCTCGTCTAGCCTTATTCATATATCTTATATATAACATATGATATTCTATGAAAAAGCTTTCCCAAAGAATCATTTTCCAAATACAATCTCGGGTTGCTGAATCCCGGCTTATTTCTGACACGCAGCACGTCGCAATGCTGCGATGCAATAATACGCCATTCAGGCACGATGGATGTCGAGCCTTTGCGCTTGTTGTCCAGACTGTCATCATGCATGACGTTTCAATTTTTTCTAACGCGGGGTTTCCCCCATTCGAAATGGAAATATGAGAATTAAAGCGGCATATTCCATTTGGCTGGCCGGGCAATTTTTTTACACGTTTTTTTAACTTATCTACTACGGAGTAATCACATGACCAACCCTCCCATTCGTATTGCTGTTACCGGTGCTGCAGGACAAATCGGTTACGCGCTGATCTTTCGCATCGCTGCAGGTGAGATGCTCGGCAAGAATCAACCCGTGATTCTGCAAATGCTGGAACTGCCGATGGAAAAAGCCCAGGCTGCTTTAAAGGGCGTGATGATGGAGCTGGAAGATTGTGCATTTCCTACCCTCGTTGGCATGGTGGGCACGGATGATCCGAAAGTGGCATTCAAAGACGCTGATTACGCCTTGCTCGTGGGTGCAAAACCTCGTGGCCCCGGCATGGAGCGCAAGGATCTGTTGATGGAAAACGCCAAGATTTTCATCGAACAAGGTAAGGCGCTGAACGAAGTCGCCTCGCGCAATGTGAAGGTTCTGGTGGTTGGCAATCCAGCCAATACCAATGCCTACATTGCCATGAAATCTGCGCCCAGCCTGCCCAAGCAAAACTTCACCGCCATGCTGCGTCTGGATCACAATCGCGCCATTTCGCAACTCGCCACCCGCACCGGCAAAGCAGTGAGCGATGTAGAAAAAATGGTTGTCTGGGGCAACCACTCACCCACGATGTATCCCGATCTGCGCTTTACCACCGTTGCAGGCCAGCCCGCTTTGGCCGCCATCAACGATGATGCCTGGTACAAGAATGAATATATCCCCACCGTTGGCAAGCGCGGTGCCGCGATCATTGCAGCTCGTGGCGCTTCCTCTGCTGCATCCGCAGCGAATGCAGCGATTGACCACATGCGCGACTGGGCGCTGGGCACTAACGGCAAATGGGTCACCATGGGCGTGCCCTCTGACGGCTCCTACGGCATTCCCCATGACATCATTTACGGCGTGCCCGTGACCTGCGCCAATGGCGTATACACCCGTGTGGAAG
>JALRCC010000126.1 GCA_023257495.1 Rugosibacter sp.
GGTGATGCCGGTACGGGCATTACAGTTGTCCATGTCCCAGTCAATCGCAAATTTTGCAGTGGCGTAGGCATTGCCGGTGATATCCACATCATCAGGCAGCTTTGCGTAATAACCGGCATCGGGCTGATCGATATACAAGTCAGCCAGTGAAATGCGCGCGTCAAGCCAGGCAATGGCGGCTTCGCTGCCGGCCTCGGCCGCAGACACTGCAGCCTGCCTGAAAGCGAAATTGCCAGCCACGAGCATGCCACCACTGACCGAACGTACCAAGGCCAGGGCGCTCATACTCATGACGATCAGAACCACCAAAGCGACTACCAATCCTGCCCCGGCAGAACGATGGCATATCACAAGTCACCCCAAATCAGGTTACGCAATGGCACTTCAGCCTGAACAACTCTGTAGCGATAACACGCCCAGTCGTCGCTGGTATTAACCACGATGGGGGTGTCTTCCATTTCTCCGGTAGATTCATTACCCGCCCACCACGTCGGCGCGGGAGATGAGCAACCCTGGTCGGATCGATAGGAGCTTCGCGAGACCACCGCAATACGCACGGCCAGGATGCGCCGCAAGTCACCTTCATCACCCATTACGCCATTGGCATTTGCATCAATGTGAGCCGCGCTCCAACGAGTGACGCGCGGCGCACCGGTTGGCGTCGCACGCGTGTCATAGCCGAATTGCGCCTGCAGGTTGATGACCTCCGAAGCCAATTGACTGCCTTGCCAGTTATCTTGGTGTACGTTGTAACGCTCCAGCAGCAGCTCATTGTTGGCGTTGACGAGATAGCGTTGATAATGAACGTCACCAAGATTGATAACGGCAGTCCCTGAGGCAAAGGTGTTTGCAGTTACCAGACCTGACACCATGGGCTCATGACGAACTCGATAGTCGCCGATTGGTATATCGGTGACGGTAATGAGCGGGCACTGCGTGTTGCCGTTCTCGTACAACAAAAGGCGGTCACCAGTACTCATGCCCAGCGTACTATTGACCATAAAGACGTCAGTACCCACCGTATAGGCAGTGATCAGACGTGCTGCGGTCAGGCTTTGAGCTTTGCCACTGGAGAAAACCAGCAAGGTATCTGGTGCGCCATCGGCGCCGTCGATGATACTGACCGGCCACAGTGCCCAATCCGGCAGTATTTTGTTGGCGAGCGTACGCCTGATGGTACATCCCAGAGCTTCCGGAGGACCCAGTCCATGACCTGCCATACGGAAATCACGCGCGATAATCGCGAGCGCGTAGGAGGCATTCATTTGAGCGTCGGCGATGCCTGTTGTTGATTTTCTCCGGGTTTCAAACAGGACAGCGACTTGCAGTATGACCAGCGTTGCCAGCAAACTGATTGCGAGACCGACCATAAGATCGGTCAAGCCGATACCATGAAAATATCGTGGGTCTGTTTTTCGAAGTGCATGCTGCATATCAGTCGGTGATGGTTGCCATGGTGAGCAACTGATGCTTTTTTCCATCGCCGGGAGCTTGCCAGTACAGTACGATTTTTACTCTGCGCTGGTCGTCGATCGTTATTTCCGGCAAGTTGTTCGTAGCATCGGTACCTGGCAACCGATCGTGAACTGTTTTTAACCAGTGCTGATAATCATCCGATGTCGTGTCCGTGAACCTCTTCCGCAACGGGGCCAATGAACGATCTCCAGTCCACATCTGAGCGACCAAATCCGAAGCGAGCAGGCTTGCCTCGCTGCGGTACCGTGCATTCCCTGTTTCAACCAGGCTGCTCGACAGCAGCATGAGCAGAGAGAGCATTCCAACTGAAAACATGAGAATGGCCAACAAGCCCTCCAGCAAGCTGTTACCTCGCTGATGATCGGCAGCACTGACGGAAGCGTGATGCTTTGAATACATACGTACTCAGTGGCAGCGCAAGCCGGTATCGGCGGTCACGGAGGGATCGCATAGCCTGACAGTACCTGCGGCCGCGATCAGCAAGACTAGTCGCCGTGCGTGGGCATTTACCGAATGTATGACATCCAGGCGCGAAATATCAGTACTACTTGCCACACCAGGTGCAGCGCCAAGTGCATTGAAGGTAACCCCGGAAGGAAGACGGTCGCCTGCGGCCAAAGCGACATTCACTGGAATGCCATCGTTGGCGAGTGCCGCTCCCCAGCGCATCTGAGTATCAGGCTGAGCGCTATAGCTACTGATTTTTCGAGGACAGCGCGCATTGGTGTTAACACAACCCATAGTCCATGCTGGCTTTCCGGAGGCATCAGCGAAGGAAATTCGAATCATCGCATTACGGGTAATGGCTTCTGTCCTCGCCGTTTGCAGCACTGCGCGCAAACCCTCGGCACTGCCACGAATTTCAATATCGTGCAAAAGCGGTCCGAGAGCGGGCATGCCTACGGCGAAGAGAATACTGAGCACCGATAAAACGACCATTAACTCAACAAGTGAAAAACCGGTACAAATTTCCTTGAAACTGAAAACTGAGAAGCCTCGCTCCGCGTCCATCAGCACGTCGTACCCCGCTTCGCAATCCAGCAATCTGCCGGCGTCTTGCCCCATGCCGAGGGTAATTGAGTCGTCTTTGCATTGCCATTCTGATCGAGCGTGAAAATGAACTCGGACATGGCGCCGCCGCTTGCGCCCGTTGCAGTCAACAGAAAAGACTGGCCGCCATTCTGGGCGACGCACTTGAAGGTGAAAAACTCATCATCAGGCATGGCAATGCTGCAGCCTGTGTTATTGCCATACACATGATTGTCCTGATAGTACTGCTCGAGGCGCATGGCAAGTGCAGTGAGTGTGCTGGTGGCTTGAGGAATTCGGGCGCGCAGCATGTGATCGCGGTAGGCCGGTACGGAAAACGCCGCGATGATGGCACCGATGGCCAGTACGATCATCAGCTCGACAAGACTAAAACCCGGAGTGGAAGGCGAAGACATGATGCGGAAGCAAGCGACGTGAATTACGGCAACAGCTTGCGTCAGGCAATATTTGGTCGCACCGAATGTTTAAGAATCTACTAATTATTTAAAGTAGGAATTACTAATCGACAGATTGTGCGATTATCACTGCAAGGGATAGTGTCTACGCGGTCTTCGCCTACCTCAGCACGCAAGCTTCAATGACACGAAGATCATTGTCACGCGCAAAACTGTGCAGGAAGTGATACGCCATGGGCTCGAGCGCGTACAGCCTTGCATCAACCAGCACGGATCTGACACCTTCGATCAAAGCCGGTTGCACGTAGGGAGAGTACTGAAGATGGCGGTCATAGCCAGTTCGGACATCCGGATGGAACCGGGACATGATGCCGCAGAGCCGATCAGCCCAGTCGCTCGGTCGAAAAAGATGGCCCTTGCCTGTCACGCCCTGAATGATGAAGTCGGTCGGGGAAAAATTCGTGTCAGAGCTGGGGGTCGCCATGAGGCAGACGGTCTTTCAGCGTAGCGATGCGATAGGAAGGCGGTGAATCACGGATGAGAACACGGTAAGTCGCGACAATGCAAAGGAGCCGCTATCTTACCGAAGACTCACTGATAAAAAAAGCAAGCGCACTTGAGTCTGTGGACTACGGCCTCACGCGTCGAGCCCGATAAAACAGGGGCGTGCAACCAGTGTGATCAACCTATCCACTTGGTGACGGTCACCAACAGCAGGAGCAAGACCCACAGCAGCAGCGACCGCCAGATGAGCCCGACCGCACTTTGCAGTGCACGTTGCGATGGGGGATCGCCGGGCAATACGTCGATGTCAGGCGTTGACGGTTCGAGTGCGGCGATGTCCACGCCTGGCAGCTCGGGCGCATACTCGGCTGGCGTACCGAGCCGCACGCCCATCGCACCACCACCTGCAGACAAGAGGATGCCGGTCGATTCCTTAGCCCAGCGCCGCGCGAAATTGCGCCAAGCGTAAATAGCATCTTCGAAATTACCGACTACCGCAAAGGCAATCGCCGTTAGTCTGACCGGCAGCCAATCGATCCAGTAAAACGCTTTGGAAGAAAAATTGCCGAAAGGCTCGTTGCGCAAATGTTCAGGCTCATTCCACGCCCGAGCCAGATATTCGCTTACGCGGTACAACACGGCACCCGCCGGTCCCATGGGCATGAGCAGCCAGAAAAACACGCCAAAGACATGTCTATGTGTGGTGATCAGCGCATTCTCGACCGCTAGTCGAGCTATTTCCTCGGCATCGAGTTCCAGAACATCCTGCCGCGTCCATTCGGCCAGCAGACGACGGGCTTCGGTGAGATCGCTGTTATCAAGTGCCAACTGAATGGCAGTGAAATAATGACTGTAATGCCGGAAGCCCAAAGTGAGATATACGATAACAATCGTCCACGCCATCTGAGCGATAGGGCCAGCCAGTGCACACAGCCAGTAGATCAGTAGCGTCGGCAGCACCAGCGCCATCATCATGACCAGCCAGGCCAGACGACCGTGCTCGGCACGGCCGGCATTGAAGCCGTGCTCGATACGTGCGGCCAACACCACAATCCAGCCGTAGATGGGATTGTCGGCTCTGAGCGGCCTGAACTGTTCGATCAGCAGCACGCAGAAAATGGAAAAAAGAGTCATTGATTGTTCTGGATAAACAGACAACCCGTAAGATAGCTCAGCAGATGCACAGAATCAAACCGGATACCGAACAATCCTAGATAATCCCTCCCGTTGAGCCTTTATGCGCGCAGAAAATGGTAAAGATTGCGCAGCATGGCGGCCGTGGCGCCCCAAATAAAATAATGCTCAAAGGGCATCGCATAAAAGCTGC
>JALRCC010000146.1 GCA_023257495.1 Rugosibacter sp.
AATACTTTCACATCGGTTTTGCGGCAGACACACCCAACGGCTTGATGGTGCCGGTGCTGCGCGATGCGGACAAAAAAGGCATTGCTGACATTGCACGTGAAATGGGTGAGCTGGCAAAAAAAGCACGCGATGGCAAACTGGGCCCGACGGATATGCAAGGCGGCTGCTTTTCCATTTCCAGCCTGGGCGGCATTGGTGGCACCGCCTTCACACCGATCATCAATGCGCCGGAAGTAGCGATTCTGGGCGTATCCAAAACCCAGACCAAGCCCGTGTGGGACGGCAAGAATTTTGTGCCTCGGCAGATGCTGCCGCTCTCGCTGTCTTATGACCATCGCGTGATTGATGGTGCCGCTGCGGCACGCTTTACCAGCTATCTTTCGGCTTTGCTCGTCGATATGCGCAAAGTGCTGCTGTAAAAAATACGGAGAAAATCAATGTCTCAACTGGTTGAAGTACGCGTGCCCGATATTGGCGACTTTAAGGATATTCCCATCATCGATCTTCTGGTCAAGGCAGGTGACACCGTTCAGGTGGAAGATGCCCTGATGACACTGGAATCGGACAAGGCCACGCTGGATGTACCCTCGCCGGTGGCCGGGGTGATCCAGGAAATGAAAGTCAAACTGGGCGACAAAGTATCGACGGGCAGTCTGGTGGCGGTAATCACGGCGGGTGCCACAGCGTCGTCAGCAACTACAGCCACCACAACCACCACGGCTACCGCTGAAAAAGTCGGCGCTGGTGAGACGGCGCCAGCGGTTGCTTCTCCGCCACCCAATGGTTCAGCGGCAGCGACGTCGGCTCCCGCGACACCGGTCCCCCATGCGGCCACCAACACAGCCACCAGCGCCTTCACCGGTAAAGACGACATCGTCTGCGACCTACTCGTCCTGGGCGCTGGTCCCGGCGGCTATTCAGCGGCCTTTCGCGCGGCCGATCTGGGCTTGAAAACCGTCCTGGTTGAACGCTACTCAACGCTAGGCGGCGTGTGCCTGAATGTTGGCTGCATTCCCTCCAAAGCCTTGCTGCATGTGGCACAAGTCATGGATGAAGCCGCCCATGCCAGCACGCTCGGTATTGAATTCCCCCCGCCCAAAGTAGACATCGACCGCCTGCGTGCGCACAAGGCAGGGGTGGTCAGCAAGCTCACCACCGGTCTGGCAGGCATGGCCAAGGCACGCAAGGTTGAGGTCGTGCGTGGGCATGGGCGGTTTTTGGATGCCACACATCTCGAAGTAGAAATCACGACGGGCAATGCACAGGAAAAAACCGGTGCAACGCGTGTCATTCGCTTTACGCAATGCATCATCGCAGCAGGCAGTTCGGCCATTCATTTGCCGTTTATTCCCGCTTCACCGAAAGACCCGCGCATCGTTGATTCAACCGGTGCGCTCGAATTACCCTTCGTACCCCAACGGATGCTGGTGATCGGTGGCGGCATCATCGGGCTCGAGATGGCGACGGTCTATGCCACCCTGGGTGCCAAGGTGGATGTGGTTGAAATGCAGGATGCCTTGATGCAAGGGCCTGATCGTGACCTGGTTGCCGTGTGGGCCAAGCAGAACGCGAGCCGCTTTGATCGCATCATGCTCAAGACCAAAACCGTCTCTGTCGATCCGCAACCCGATAGTCTGGTGGTCACGTTCTCTGGCGAACAAGCTCCGAAAGAGCGCCAGCACTATGACCTGATTTTGCAAGCTGCAGGCCGCTCGCCCAATGGCAAAAAAATTGATGCGCCCAAGGCGGGAGTCACCGTGACAGATGCCGGATTCATTCCGGTGGATAGCCAGATGCGCACCAATGTGCCGCATATTTTCGCCATCGGCGACATCGTCGGCCAGCCCATGCTGGCTCACAAAGCCGTGCATGAAGCGCATGTCGCCGCAGAAGTCGCCGCCGGTATGAAGAGCTATTTTGATGCCAGCGTAATTCCCTCGGTCGCCTACACTCACCCTGAAGTCGCCTGGGTTGGCGTAGGGGAAGACGAAGCCAAAGAGCGCGGTCGTAAGGTCACCGTGGCTAAATTTCCATGGGCTGCCTCGGGTCGCGCGATTGCCAATGGGGCAGAGTATGGCTTTACCAAGCTCGTGTTCGACGCAGAAACCCATCGCGTGATTGGCGGCAGCATGGTCGGCCCCAATGCCGGTGACATGATCGGCGAAGTAGCGCTGGCCATCGAGATGGGTGCGGACGCAACAGATATCGGCAAAACCATCCACCCGCACCCCACACTAGGCGAGAGCATCGGTATGGCAGCAGAAGTCGCTCACGGTAGCTGCACTGATTTGCCACCTCCACGAAAAAAATGAGCCAGCGATGAACCCCATGACTCAACATGAAATGAAACAAGCGGTAGCACGCGCAGCGCGTGATTATGTCGCAGCACACTTGCCCGCCGGGGCAATCCTCGGCGTGGGAACCGGCTCCACAGCGAACTGCTTTATTGATGAAATCTCCGCGATCAAAAGTCATCTCGGCGGCACAGTGGCAAGCTCCGAAGCCACGCGTCAGCGGCTGGAAGGCCATGGCATCCGCGTGCTGGATCTGAACGATGTTGAACACATCGGCATTTATGTGGATGGTGCCGATGAGATCGATGCTGGCTTTTCCATGATCAAGGGCGGTGGCGGCGCGCTCACGCGCGAAAAAATTGTCGCTGCCGTGGCGGATACGTTTGTGTGCATCTGCGACAGTTCAAAGCGCGTTGCCACGCTGGGCCATTTTCCGCTGCCGGTGGAAGTCATCCCCATGGCGCGGGCCCATGTAGCGCGGCAGCTAAGCCAATTAGGCGGCACACCTCGGCTGCGGGAAGGCTTTACTACGGACAATGGCAATCTGATACTCGATGTGCATGGCCTGCACATTACCCAACCCGCCACGCTCGAAAGCCAGATTGACGGTATTGCCGGTGTGGTGAGCAATGGGCTCTTTGCCCGACGTGGTGCCGACGTGCTGCTGCTTGCAACGTCCAGCACGGTCGAATTCATGAAACGCTAGACTAGCAACAGAATTTGGTGGACAATGGCCCGATCGAGGGTGGTTGCGCAAAATACTGGCAAACAAAACCCAGCTGCAACAATTCCTTCATAATTTTTACGTATAGTAAAAAGAGGACCTAGGGTGGTGTGATATGAACCAACAACATATTCTCAAAAAATTCGATACAGATCTTGAAGATCTGCGTAGCCGTGTGTTGGCTATGGGTGGCTTGGTGGAACAACAATTCCTGCGCGCCATGGACGGGCTGGATAGCGGCAATCTGAAAGAGCTTGAGCAGATCATTGCCGATGATCACCTGGTTAACCGGCATGAAGTCGAGCTGGATGAAGCCTGCACGCACATCATCGCCCGACTGCAACCAACGGCGGTTGATCTGCGCATGGTCATGACGGTAGTAAAAATCATCACCGATCTCGAACGCATTGGCGATGAAGCCAAGAAAATTGCCAAGATGGCACGCTCGTTACACTCGGATCACTTGCGCTCCGTGCCGCGCGTTGAACTGCGCTCTACCGCCAACATTGCCGTGGCCATGCTGAGAAAAGCGCTTGATGCCTTTGCCCGCGTGGATGAAACCGCATCCTATGAAGTCGCACGACAAGATCGCGAAGTGGACGCCGGCTTTAAGGCCACCATGCGCCAGCTCATTACCTTCCTGATGGAAGACCCGCGCACCATTTCCAGCTCACTGGATTTTCTGTTTGTTGCCCGTGCCATTGAACGCATTGGCGATCACTCCAAAAACATTGCCGAATACGTCGTGTATATGGTCAAGGGGCGGGATGTTCGCCACATCGGGCTGGAAGAACTGGAAAAAGAGCTCGCGCAGTAAAGCTGCCCAAAAACAACGACTCGTACTACCCCCCAAAAACGGCGTTGATTATATTCAACGCCGTTTTTTTATTCGCCACGTTTTCATCACGCTCTCAGCGCAGTTTGGCAGATAAAAAGTCGGCGCTGGCAATACGGCGTGGCGTCATGCGGCATGCGCTGACTTACGCTGCCGGAGGAACGTAGCCGCTCACCTGATCTGCACCCTCACCAAAGAAATGCTTCTGCACTTGTTCAACCAGGTATTTGCGGTGCTGCGGATCAGCCAGGCTCAAGCGGTTTTCATTGATGATCATGGTTTGCAACTTGATCCATGCCTGCCAGGCTTCTTTGGATACATTCTCATACAGTTTTTTCCCCAGTTCCCCTGGCATCGGCGGGAAATCCATGCCTTCAGCTTCTTTACCGAGTTTGATGCAGTTAACCATGCGTGT
>JALRCC010000152.1 GCA_023257495.1 Rugosibacter sp.
AAATTTAGCAACCAAATCAAAAATTTCATTCGCTTGTTTGGCTTTAACATTGTTTTTTTCAGCCCCTTCCACAAATATTTTGCGTTGCGCGTCCATTTCTGCTTTGATTTTTTTACCCATCGCACGGCGCAGCAAATCAGCATCACCGAGGCTGTAACCGGCGACAACCTGCGCGGATTGCATCACCTGTTCCTGGTACACCATGATGCCGTAGGTTTTATCAACCACTTGTTCCAGAATCGGGTGCGGGTAGCTGAAACTTTTGCCGTGCTTTCTGGCAATGTAGTCAGGGATGAAGTCCATCGGACCCGGACGATACAGGGCGTTGAGCGCAATCAGATCATCCAGGCAATCGGGGCGCGCCTGCACCAGGGTTTCTTTCATGCCGCCGGATTCAAACTGGAAAACCGCGGTGGTGTTCGCGCTTTTAAAGATGCGATTAAAGGTTGCCTGATCGTCCAGCGGCAGGGTTTCCAAATCAATCGTGATGCCTTCCACTTCTTGCACCAGCCGCACGGCTTCGTCCAGAATGGTGAGCGTGCGCAGGCCTAAAAAGTCAAACTTCACCAGGCCGGCTTTTTCTACATCGTCCTTATCGAACTGTGAAATCACCGAGTCGGTACCCGCTGCGGCATACAGTGGGCAAAAGTCGGTGAGCTTGCCTGGCGCAATCAGGACGCCTCCGGCGTGCATGCCGACATTGCGCGTCAAGCCTTCGAGCTTGATGGCCAAAGACCACAGCTCGGCAATTTCTTCTTCGGACTCGATGCGCTGGCGTATCAGGGGCTCTTTATCCAGCGCGTCCTTGAGGTTGATGCCAAGTTCATTCGGAATCAGCTTGGCAAATTGATCAACAAAGTTAAAGCCTAAATCCAGCACCCGGCCGACATCGCGAATCACGGCTTTTGCTGCAAGGGTGCCAAAAGTGGCAATTTGCGACACGGCGTGTGCGCCGTATTTTTTCTTCACATAATCAATGACGCGGTCGCGGCCTTCCTGGCAAAAGTCGATGTCAAAGTCAGGCATCGAGACGCGTTCAGGGTTCAGGAAGCGCTCGAACAGCAGTTCATAGCGCAACGGGTCAAGATCGGTAATGCCCAGGCTGTAAGCGACCAGCGAACCCGCACCCGAGCCGCGCCCCGGCCCCACTGGCACGCCGTTGTTTTTTGCCCAGTTGATGAAGTCGGCAACGATCAGGAAGTAGCCGGGAAAGCCCATCTGGATAATCGTTTTGATTTCAAAATCCAGGCGCTCAACGTAAGCTGGCCGTTGTGCTTCTCGCTGGGTTGCCTCCGGGTAGAGCAGTGCCAGCCGTTTGACGAGGCCCGCGTGGGATTCGCTGGCCAGAAAGTCTTCCAGCGGTTCGCCGTTGGGCGTGGGAAAGTCGGGCAAGCGGCTTTTACCCAACTCTAACGTCAGATTGCAGCGTTCTGCAATGTGCACCGCATTGGCAAGCGCTTCTGGCAGGTCGGCGAATAATTCCACCATCTCTGCCTGGGTTTTGAAATAATTTTCCGGGCTGTAATTCTTTGGCCGCCGATGGTCGCCCAGCACATAGCCTTCGGCAATGCACACGCGGGCTTCGTGGGCCTTGTAGTCATCTCTATTCAGAAACTGCACCGGATGCGTGGCGACCAAAGGCAAGTCAAGGCGTGCGGCAAGATCTGCGCTGGCTTGAACCAGGCGGTTTTCCAGTGCGGTGTTTTCATTGTCGGCAGCACCACCGCTGGGGCGTTGCACCTCGATGTAATAGGCATCAGGGAAAAGCGATGCCCACAGGCGGGCACGGGTTTCAGCCTGGGCGGTTTTACCGGCGGCAAGCCACTGGCCGATGTCGCCCGACAGCCCGCCGGAGAGTGCAATCAGGCCGCTGTTATCACCTTGGCTGATTTGCGTGAGTGAAATCTCGGCGCGGCCATGACGGCGCGGCGCAAGATAGGCCGCCGATAGCAACTCGCATAGACGCAAATAGCCTGCCGGGTTTTTGGCCAGCAGCAGCAATCGCGCAGGAGTGCTGCGGGTTTCTGTCGCGAGCGCGGTTTCGTCATCAATCCATACGTCACAACCGACAATGGGTTTGATGCCCTGGCTGCGTGCGGCAGAGTAAAACTTGACCATGCCGAACAGATTGGCCAGGTCAGTGAGCGCTAACGCGGGTTGCTGGTCTTCTACCGCGCGAGCAATGGCCTCATCCAGCCGCGTGACGCCGTCGCTGATGGAGTATTCGCTGTGCAGGCGAAGATGAATAAATCGAGGGGAGGCGGACATAGACGAATGATTTTAACGCACACGCCGCAGCCTCACCGTCAATCGGGAAAAGGATTTCTGTTGTCGAGTCATCGTGCTGATGGCATGCACGCGCGCCGGATATTGAGGATAATCGCAGAATCATGATCTCCAGATTTTTCTGCCCCAGTCCATTGGTTTTCGGTGCGCCGGTCGAGTTGCCTGCCGAGGTGGCGCATCATGCGGTGAATGTCTTAAAAGTCGGCGCTGGTGATACGGCGATTTTGTTTGACGGGCGGGGTGGCGAATGGCTGGCAACGCTCTCGCCTAGCGGCAAGTCGTCCAAACCCACGCTGCTTGCCACGCTGACCGAGTTCAATGAACGCGATAACGAGCCGCCGCTGCCTATCACGCTGGTGCAGGCGTTACCCGCTAGCGACAAGATGGATTGGGTAGTGCAAAAAGCGGTGGAACTGGGCGTTGCGCGGATTCAACCCATCATGACCAAGCGCAGCGTGATGCGTCTTTCTGGCGAACGTGCCGAACGCCGTGTGACGCACTGGCGCCACATCGCCATTGCCGCTTGCGAACAAAGCGGGCGCAATCGCGTGCCCACGGTGGCACCCATTATCGAACTGCCGCGCTATCTGGGAGAGGTTGCCGATCGTGCAGAGGGCTGTCGTTTTATCTGCGCGCCCGGTGCAACGCAATCGTTGCGCAATCGGCAGGCACCGACGCTGCCGATTGCGCTGCTGGTTGGCCCGGAAGGCGGGTTTGAAGAAAGTGAATTATCAGCCGCGATCATCGCCGGTTTTGAGCCTATTCGGCTGGGGCCGCGCGTGCTGCGCACAGAAACGGCGGGTGTTGCCGCGCTGGCGGCGATCATGGCGCTTTGGGGTGATTTGTAAAGGCAGGCCGGGGAGCACGCATGTTTGAATCCGCAGAAATAGGCCACACGATTGACAAGAAAACCTGGCGCAAACTGGTGCCGGATTTGCGCGTTGCGTTGCTGGATGCGCAGTTCGATCTGAAAGAGACGGCAAAAATCCCTGTCATCATTCTGATCAGCGGGCAGGACTTTGCCGGCAAAGGCGAGACGATCAATGTGCTGTATGACTGGATGGACCCGCATTTCTTGCAGACGCTTGCCTTTGCAGAACCCACCGATGAAGAGCGCAATCGTCCCGCCATGTGGCGTTACTGGCGGGCCTTGCCGCCCAAGGGACGGACGGGGATTTTCTCCGGCTCGTGGTATTCCGATCCGATTCGGCAGTGCTTGAAAGGCAGCTTGCCCTTGACTGATCTGGATGCGCGCATTGATCAGATCAACCGTTTTGAAGCGATGCTGGTGAATGAGGGCGCGCTGGTACTCAAGTTCTGGTTTCATCTGAGCAAAGCGGCGCAGAAAAAACGCTTGAAGGCGCTGCAAAGCGATCCGCATACTGCCTGGCGCGTGACGCCGGGGAGCGCACAGCGTTTGAAAGCTTACGATCAGCTGCAAGAGGTTGCAGGCCATGTGCTGCGCATGACCAATACCGCCTGGGCACCGTGGATCATTGTCGAGGGGGAGGATGACAACTACCGCTCACTGACCGTAGGCCAGGTGCTGCTGGATTCCTTGCGTCAGCGGCTGGCCACGGGCGACAATCAGGACACTCCCGTTGCTCCGCAGATGCGGCCTGGCGTGGATGGTCTCAGTGTGCTATCGGCGTTGAATCTGAACAAAAAATTAAGCGATAAAGTGTATGCCGATCAACTCGCGCACTGGCAGGGGCGGCTTGCTGAATTAAGTCGTGATCCCCGGTTCAAGTCACGTTCGCTGATCTGTGTGTTTGAAGGCGTGGATGCTGCGGGTAAGGGTGGCGCGATACGCCATATTGCCGGCGCGCTGGATGCACGTCAGTACCAGATTATTCCGGTGGCAGCGCCTACAGAAGAAGAACGGGCGCAACCTTATTTGTGGCGCTTTTGGCGATATGTGCCACGCTGCGGGCGCATCGCGATGTTTGATCGTTCCTGGTATGGTCGTGTACTGGTCGAGCGGATTGAAGGTTTTTGCTCGGAGCATGACTGGTTGCGTGCATATAGCGAGATTAACGATTTTGAGCACGAGCTCTCTGCAGCGGGTGCCATTGTGGTCAAGTTCTGGTTGCAGATCAGCCAGGCAGAACAACTCACGCGGTTTAAAGCGCGTGAAGACACGCCCTTCAAGCGCTTCAAGATTACCCCTGACGATTGGCGCAACCGTGAAAAGTGGGCGCAATATCAGCAAGCCGTCTGTGACATGGTGGAGCGTACCAGTACGGGGACGGCACCCTGGACGTTGATTGAATCGAATGACAAGAACTACGCCCGAGTGAAAATCCTGCAAACGCTATGTAAACGTCTGGAAAAGGAATTCAGGGACGAGCGAAAGCAGAAAGTCGTGGGAGAATGGATGACAGGTGAATTCCTGCATCAAGAAGATAGTCAGTCTGCAAAAAAATCCGCTCGCAAGAAAGGCAAAAAATGACACTGGATATTCGTAGCGCACAACCCGATACCGATGCGCGTTTGGTGGCTTGGGTACGTCAGGCTGCGCCCTATATTCATGCATTTCGTGGGCGCACGTTTGTCATTGCATTTGGCGGCGAGGTGCTGGAAGCGGGTTCGGCGCAAGCGCTCATTCACGATATTGCGCTGCTGGACAGCATGGGCATACGGCTGGTGCTGGTACATGGTGCCCGACCGCAGATTGATGCTGAAATGCGCCTGCGTGGCCTGGAGCCGAAATTTCACAAGGGTCTACGGATTACCGATGGCGAAGCGCTGGAATGCGTGAAGCGCGCCATGGGGGTGACGCGTATCGAGATTGAAGCCTTGCTGTCACAAGGCTTGCCCAATACGCCGATGGCCGGTGCTTTTTTACGGGTAACAGGGGGCAACTTTGTGACCGCCCGGCCGGTGGGTGTGGTGGATGGTATTGATTTTCAATATACGGGCGCTGTGCGCAAGGTGATCGCCGAAGAAATTCAGGCCGATCTGGCGCAGGAAAATGTCGTGCTGATTACGCCAATCAGCGCTTCGCCGACAGGCGAAATCTTTAATCTGGCATGGGAAGAAGTGGCTGAAGCGGTGGCTGTTGCCGTGCAGGCAGACAAGCTGATTTATCTGTGTGATGCCGCTGGCGTGGTGAGCGCGAAAGGCGCGCTGATTGATGCGTTAACCGCCGATGAAGCGCAAAAAATTACAGGCAAGTATTTGCAGGTACAGGCACCGGAAATTGCACGCGTGTTGCCCAGTGCGGTAAGGGCGTGTCGCACGGGTGTTGGGCGGGTACACTTTCTTGATCGCCAATCCGATGGGGCGATGCTGATGGAATTTTTCACTCGCGATGGCGTGGGTACGGTGATGACGCAGGCACCACTGGCACGTTTGCGCGATGCCACGATTGATGATGTGGGCGCGATTTTGCGGCTGATCGAGCCGCTTGAAGCGGACGGCACATTAGTCAAGCGGGGCCGCGAGCGGCTGGAAATGGAAGTTGGCCGGTTTTCTTTGGTAGAGCATGACGGCGTGGTGGTTGGCTGTGCGGCGCTGTATCCTTTTGCCGATGCAAAATCGGCTGAACTGGCCTGCGTTGCGGTGATGCCAGATTTTCGGCGGAGCGGGTATGGCGATCAATTGCGTACTTATATTGAGGCGCGCGCCAAAAAGATGAAGTTAAAACAGATTTTCGTGCTCACCACACGCACCGCGCACTGGTTTATCGAGCGCGGCTTTGTCGAATCCACCGTTGATGCGTTGCCCGCTGCGCGACGTGAGGTTTATAACCTGCAACGGCGTTCAAAAGTGTTGGTCAAAACGCTATGATGTTTTAACGGCGGGCTGATGGCGAATCTCAGGGTAAACTCGTCAGGCAGGCTTATTCAAGGCAACGAAACTTTAA
>JALRCC010000169.1 GCA_023257495.1 Rugosibacter sp.
GGACTTAACCATGGCAGCCATGGCTTTAGGTGTTCGATTGGCGCGCTCGATCAAAAAGTGGGTGAGCAAGGGTACCGGGCGACCAGTGGAACCTTTTTCCTTGCCTGACCGCCACGCGGTTCCTGCGATATCAAGGTGCGCCCAGCGATATTTTTTTGTAAAGCGGGCAAGAAAACACGCAGCTGTAATCGACCCGGCAGCTCGTCCGCCGATATTGGCCATGTCAGCGAAGTTGCTCTTCAGTTGTTCTTGATAGTCGTCCCACAAGGGCAGTTGCCAGGCGCGATCACGAGATACTTTTCCGGCCTCCAGCAACTCATGGGCCAGGCCGTCATGGTTAGCTAAAAGCCCCGAGGTTACATGCCCAAGGGCAATGACGCAGGCACCAGTCAATGTTGCGACGTCGATGACACATTCTGGATTGAAACGTTCAACGTAGGTCAGTGCATCACACAAAACCAGCCTGCCTTCGGCATCGGTATTCAAAATTTCGACGGTTTGCCCTGACATGGAGGTCACAATGTCGCCGGGCTTGGAGGCAGCGCCATCGGGCAGGTTTTCGCTGGCAGGAATGACAACGGTGAGATTAACAGGGAGCTTTAGCAAGGCGACTGCCTTGAGGGTTCCCAAAACGCTGGCCGCGCCAGACATGTCGTACTTCATTTCATCCATTTCAGCGCCGGGCTTGAGCGAGATTCCTCCGCTATCAAAAGTGATTCCTTTGCCAACCAGTACGATGGGATTCTCTTTTTTGGTGCCACCTTGGTAGTGGACGATAATGAATTTAGGCGGTTCGCGCGAGCCGCGTGAAACGGAGAGAAGAGTGTTCATCCCGAGCTTTTCCATGGCGCTTTTTTCGAGCACTTCAATCGCTAGCTGGTGAGTTTTGGCTATTTTTTTAGCTTCACTAGCCAAGTAGGTTGGGGTGCAAATGTTGCCTGGAAGGTTACCCAGATTTTTCGCTAGCGCCATGCCTTCGGCAATGGCCAAACCTTGGGCCAAGGCTGATTTGGCCGCTGCCAATTCGTTACGGTCTGGCAGGGCGTAGGTGATTCTTCGTAGCGCCTGCGGGCTATCTTCTGGCTTGGATTTGAGATGATCAAATTTATATATTGTGTCCTGGATCGCAATTGTTGCTTGACGAATCTTCCATGCGAGAGTCTGTTCGGCAACATCAAGTTCTGTCAGGTACAGGGTGGTATCAGTTGCACCGGTTCCATTCAGATGTTTGATTGCAGCGGTAACGGCCACGAGATAGTTTTTTGCATCCACCTCATCTTCTTTTCCGCAACCTACAAGAAGTATGCGTTCAGCCAGAGCGCCAGATAATTTTTGCAGCAAGAGCGTTGTACCCAGCTTGCCTTGCATATCCCCTCGGTGGATTGCATCACTGATTGCCTGCTTAACCGCTTGATCCAGTATTTTGGCGCTACGGGACAGTTTTCCGGATTGATAAACGCCTACGACTACGCATCCGCATCGCATTTTTTCCGGGCTCTCAATTTTTATGCTAAATTCCAAAAGAAACTCTCCTTAGGGTGTGGGAACGACGTTTGGCGTATAAAAACGCAAGCTTCGATTCTCCCCAACTTTCCGTAAGAAGTCAAAACATACCCTTCATCGACAATGATTTATCAACGCGCCGCGATCAGGGAGTTCACCCAAACAGCGGCGGCGATTTTTACTGCGCTACTTGCAGTTCTGCTGACGACGCAATTGATCCGGCTTTTGGGCCAAGCCGCAGGTGGAAAGCTGGCCTCTGAAGCAGTTATGGCGCTTCTTGTATTTGGAGCGATTAGCTATCTTCCGGTATTGCTTTCGCTGACCACCTTCGTTTCGGTTCTATTAACTTTGTCACGCTGGTACCGCGACTCTGAAATGGTTATCTGGCAGGCTTCGGGCTTGCCATTATCGGTATGGATCAAGCCAGTACTGAAATTTTCTCTCCCTCTGGTGCTGGGCGTCGCGCTTCTTTCATTAATGCTTGCGCCATGGGCAATGCAGCAAGGTGAGCTTTACCGGCAGAAAATAGACAATCGTGGCGATGTGGCGCGCGTCTCGCCAGGTGAGTTTAATGAATCCGGAGCGGGTGATCGCGTGTTTTTTGTCGAGAGCATTGCTGGCCAGGAAGGTATCGTGAAAAATGTTTTCATTAGTTCTGTGCAGCAGGGAAGAACGGGCGTGATGGCAACAGCTAAAGGGCATACCGAGAATGCGCCGAATGGAGACAAGTTTCTTGTTCTGGATAATGGGCGGCGTTATGAGGGCGCTGCAGGTACCCCAGAATACCGCGTTATGGAGTTTGAGCGCTATGCGGTACGAATTGAGGCCAAAGAGGTGCAAGATCGTGAAGCGTCTCCACGCACCAGGCCGTTCTTTGATTTACTCAAAGAGTCACAGCCGGTATACAAAGCAGAGTTATTGTGGCGGCTGGGCCTGCCTCTGGCAGCGCTTAATCTTGTGCTCTTGGCGATTCCCCTTTCGTTTGTTCATGCGCGATCAGGTCGAACGAATAATCTTTTCTTTGCGTTGCTTGCCTACATGCTGTACAGCAATTTATTGAGCATTAGTCAAGCCTGGGTGGCCCAGGGAAAGTTGCCTTTTGAGATTGGATTATGGGCAATACATGGGCTTATGCTGGTGCTGCTGTTGGCGCTTTTTTATTATCGACAGAATCCATTTTTATGGGCAAAAATGCAATGGCGTTAAAAATTTATGAACGTCATTTAGCCAGAGAAATTTATGCTTCAACCGCATTGGTTTTGCTGGCTTTTCTCATGCTATTTGCTTTTTTTGATCTTATTCATGAATTGGAAAGTATCGGTAGAGGGGGGTATCGCCTTCAACATGCCTTGATGTATATCGGCTTGACCTTGCCGGGCAGGCTGTATGAACTGTTCCCTATCGGGGTATTGATTGGTACGTTATATGCGCTTGTGACGCTCGCACGACATTCTGAGATTGCAGTGCTCAGGGCATCAGGCTTGTCAACGCACGAGCTTTTGTTTTCTTTGGGGCGTATTGGCCTTGT
Organism: Rugosibacter sp.; assembly: GCA_023257495.1. The sequence continues at coordinate 3,032 of JALRCC010000169.1, forward strand.
TTTTACTGCGCTTACTCTGTTGGTAGGTGAGTTTTTGGTTCCCCCGGCAGAGCAAGCCGCGCAGCAGATGCGGCTTAAAGCGATGGGGAGGCTCGTCGCAAAAGAATTTCGTTCGGGTTTATGGGTTAAAGATGAAACTTCGTTTATCAACATAAATGAGGTGTTCCCCGATGCATCGCTTAAAGATTTGAGAATTTTTGAATTCGATAAGAATTTTCAATTAAGTTCTATCAGCGAGGCGAAAAAGGGGCGTTTCGTTGCCGAAGGTCAATGGAGACTTGACGATGTTGTTCGCACTATTTTTTCGGGTGATTCCGCCCATGTCGAGCGCACAGCGAGTTTTCAGTGGAAGTCTGCTTTAAATCCTGATCTGCTGGTGGTTTTGATGGTGGATCCAGGGCGTATGTCGGTGCTTAACTTGACACGATATATTCGTCACTTGCGGAGTAATCAGCAAAAGACGGGGCGATATGAGATTGCTTTATGGAAAAAGCTGACTTACCCTTTCGCCCCATTAGTCATGATGACTCTGGCGTTACCGTTTGCTTACTGGCAAGACAGGTCGGGTAATACCAGCATCCGCATATTCTCTGGAGTCATGTTAGGGATTGGCTTTCATATGCTTAACGGGCTATTTTCAAGCTTGGGCGCTATCAATAGTTGGCCGCCATTCCTCTCTGCCATGACACCTGGTTTGTTATTCTTTTTGACAGCCACAGGTATGCTGTGGTGGATTGAGCGTCGGTAGTTGCTGGTTTAGATGCTCGTCATGTTTTGGTTTAAACATGATTTGTGTTTTTGCTAGTCGGTCATGCAAGAACTGGCGATTGCGGTCCAGTAGCGCCCATAAAAGCCCTGCACAAAAATAAATGATACTGGGCCACGCCAAGAGGTATCGTAAAACGAGTTGTGCAAGCGACGGGCGAGCGTGGTTTTCGGTGACAATTTGCAGTTGCCAAGTTTGCATTGCAAGAGTCTGGCCGCCAAAATACCAATATCCAATGAAGTAAGCTCCAAGAACCAAAAAGACATGCAGTAACAACGCCCAGCCTGGGAGCACTATGGATGTCCACATCCCTAGAATTAGGTGGGGGACCAGAAAAGTGACGGAGAGAACGCCCAGTAGAAGTAAGCATTCATATGCCATGCTTGCAAATCGACGCCGCAAACCTGGCATCACGAGCTTTTGAGCATGCGCGCGGTCCGTTGTTTCTTCTAACAGGGGCTCTGGATTATGGGGTGGCAACAAAATGGTGTGGACTGGTGAGTGGATGGGTTGGATGCGAGGAAGCTTTCTTCTTGAAAGACAGGGTGGATGACTTTGGCATCGAAACCGGCCGAGTCTTGTCTTGGTTTTTTGCCGCAGATTTCAATCGATTTTTCTCGCTCTCCGGGAGTGCTTGGTACTCCTGCCACTTATCCTTGAGGGTCGCCTTTTGGTTTGGGGATGTGCGTCTCAAGGATTTATACTTTTCCCGTGCCCGCTTGCGTTCTTCAGGAGTGAGCCCTACCCATTCTTTCATATGGTTTTGGGTGCGCACTTTTTCTTCGTTCTCCATAGATGGATATCTTTTGGCAATGGCCAGCCATTTTTTTCGGCTGTAGTGGTCCATGGTATTCCACGAGCTGGAGAATGGGGCGAGGATGATTCTTTGCTGACTATTCAGCTCGGACCATGTTGGCTGAGTATTCTGAGTGCTTGAATCAAGCGGGTAGCCTGGCATTGAGGCTAGCGCCAGGATTATTGCGAGGATAAGTCGACGGAAGGTTTGAGCCATGCTTGAAAGCCCGGGTCAAGATATGCAGTAGGCGGGAGCTCATCAGTCAATAGAGCACTATCAATTTCATCATGTTCATGAGCTTGTTCGGCACCATTCCAGTAGTAAGTGCCTATGGTACCAATACTCAGGGCTAAAACGATTAGTAGTGTCTTAGCCTGACTTAAAATCCCCTGCTCTAACGTGGCAGCGATACCTGCGAATTTGAGGCTGCGAGCATTTGGGGCATTTAACGCAAGCCCTCGTGCCTTTTGCAGGCGCATCAAAACAGCAGGATCAAGTGCTGCCATCCCTGCGTCAAGTTGATTGCAAATTTTAGATGCGAATTCCGTCTCTTTATTCATAGCGCGATGCCTTTAGCTTTTAGTGCGGCGGCCAATGTATGTGTCGCCCGTGAGCAGTGAGTTTTGACGCTGCCTTCTGAACAGCCCATTGCCAGGGCTGTTTCGCTGATATCCATATCTTCCCAGTAACGCATCAGGAAGGCTTCGCGTTGACGTGCAGGCAGTTTTTCAATTTCTGCTTCGATAATCCCTAGCAGCTGGGTTTGCTCAATTTGCTGCTGAGGTGAGGATAACCCCTTGTGTTCACTAGTAGATGAAATAGTATCCAGGGGGTCAGCATCCTCATCGTTTGCACTGAGAAAAGACGAAAACAGGCTTACCCAGAGAGAGCGTACATTTGATCGACGAAAGCTATCCCGAATCGTGTTTTGTAAAATTCTTTGAAACAGCATCGGCCATTCATTTGCGGGGCGGGCGCTGTATTTCTCAGATAATTTCATCATGGCATCCTGCACGACATCCAGTGCTACTTCTCTATTTTTTACTGCAAACATGGCTTGTTTGAAGGCTCGCCGCTCAATGCTGGCAAGAAAATCCGAAAGATCAATTCTTGAGTTGAGTACTGGATTCATGCAAGAAAAATAGAAGCGTGAGACATTGAAGCAATGATTGGAATTTACTTTAAATCTTGACCATTTCCTAGCAAAACAGTAAGGTTACGCGTTTACCTCAAAAAAAGTGACAATAGGTGTGATCGATGCAGCTAACCGGTGCTGAAATTGTAGTTAAGTGTCTCCAGGAAGAGAAGGTCGAATATGTGTTTGGCTATCCTGGGGGATCCGTTCTGTATATCTATGACGAATTCTTTAAACAAGATAAGTTTAAGCATGTTCTAGTCAGGCATGAACAGGCCGCAGTCCATGCTGCGGATGCTTATTCTCGTTCGTCAAACAAGGTGGGTGTCTGTATGGTGACATCCGGCCCTGGTGTTACCAATGCGGTGACGGGTATTGCTACGGCGCATATGGATTCAATTCCCTTGGTCATCATCAGCGGACAGGTACCGACGCACTACATTGGTCAGGATGCCTTTCAGGAGTGTGATACCGTGGGAATCACGCGGCCTTGTGTGAAGCATAATTTCCTGGTGAAGGATGTAAAAGATCTGGCAATAACGCTTAAGAAGGCGTTTTATATTGCTCAGTCGGGTCGACCGGGCCCTGTCCTGGTTGATATTCCAAAAGATGTAACGACGCATGTTTGCGAGTTCGAATATCCCAAAGCGATCACGATGCGCTCTTATGCGCCTAGTGTGAAGTGTCATAGTGGTCAAGTAAGAAAGGCTTTGCAGCTGATGCTAGAGGCAAAGCGTCCAATGCTTTACACGGGCGGTGGCGTTATTCTCTCTGATGTCTCAAGCCAATTAGTCAAGCTGGCTCACTCACTTGGCTTTCCTGTGACGAATACGCTCATGGGGTTGGGCGGGTACCCTGCAACAGACAAGCAGTTTGTCGGCATGCTGGGTATGCATGGCACCTATGAGGCCAACATGGCAATGCACCATTGTGATGTGCTGGTGGCCATCGGTGCGCGATTTGATGATCGCGTAATTGGTAATCCAGCTGATTTTGGTTCAGTGCCCCGCAAGATTATCCATATCGACATTGATCCTTCTTCGATTGCCAAACGAGTAGATGTGGATGTGCCTATTGTTGGCCACTTGCCAGAGGTTCTTGGTGAGTTGCAGGCGTTGTTCGATGAACAAAAAAGCAAGCCTGATGCCAAGGCGTTAGCTGCTTGGTGGAAGCAGATTGATGACTGGCGGGGTAAGGATTCGCTGAAGTACAAGCAGGGCAAAGAAGTCATCATGCCACAGTACGTTATTGAGAAACTCTACGAAGTAACCGGCGGTGATGCATTTATTACATCTGATGTTGGTCAGCATCAAATGTGGGCAGCTCAGTATTACAAGTTTGATAAACCCCGGCGCTGGATTAACTCGGGAGGGTTGGGAACCATGGGTGTTGGTT
>JALRCC010000178.1 GCA_023257495.1 Rugosibacter sp.
TTCCTTGCCGGAGAGATAAGTCGTGACATCAAAACCTTTCACTTCGCCAGCAATCCGTACCGACATGGCCGATGCATCAAATCGAGTAATCGGTCCAATGCCACTTTTCCCGGCGATGATATTGTCCCATGCGTCGGAAACAGAATTACCTACCGGTGATACAAGGCCCAGACCGGTAACAACTACGCGACGCCGTGAAGTCGATGGCGCAAGTGACACATCTGGCACGAGTAACTCCCGAAATGAAAAGTAATGATGTAGTAAAGCGTGTTTTATTTTTTCAAGTTGGCATTGACGTAGTCAATTGCCTGTTGCACGCTGGTAATTTTTTCTGCATCCTCATCCGGGATCTCGCACTCGAACTCTTCTTCCAGCGCCATGACCAACTCAACGGTATCCAGAGAGTCAGCACCCAGATCGTCCACAAACGAAGACTCGTTTTTAATGTCGGCTTCGTTCACGCCAAGTTGCTCGGCCACGATCTTTTTGACGCGTTGTTCGATGTTATCCATAGTTAGATTCCTTCCCTGATTTATCGGCTATTAAAAACTCGCCTAGTTTAACAAAAAAGAACCGACTTCTTTGAAGAAGTCAGGCCATATACATGCCACCATTTACATTGATTGTGCTGCCTGTAATGTATCCGGCTTGCGGCGAGGCTAAAAAGGCCACCGTCGCCGCAATTTCTTCCGGTCGTCCAAGACGAGCCAGAGGAATCTTGTTGAGTAATGCATCCCGTTGCGCTTCAGGCAAGGCGCGTGTCATATCGGTATCAATAAATCCTGGTGCAATGCAATTCACCGTGATATTGCGGCTACCCAGTTCATGCGCTAGCGCACGACTCATGCCCGCCACACCGGCTTTGGCTGCCGCGTAGTTTGCCTGACCTGGATTGCCGGCTTCGCCCACGACCGAGGTAATGTTGATGATGCGACCGAATCGCGCCTTCATCATGCCACGCATGACCAGCTTGGAAAGTCGAAATACCGCCTTGAGGTTCGTTTCCATCACCTCATCCCACTCGTCCTCTTTCATGCGTAAAGCGAGGTTGTCGCGGGTGATGCCGGCATTATTGACGAGCACAGAAATTGCGCCGAATTTGGTTTCGATGTCGCCCACCAGTGTTTCGCATACCGTGGCATCCGTCACATTGGCAACAGCGCCCCAGCCGATGATCCTGGCCTCATCCAGCATTTTTTGAATGTCTGCTGCACCCGCAGCAGAAGTTGCCGTGCCAATGACTGTTGCCCCGTGTGCACCAAGGGTTAAGGCAATCGCCTGCCCTAAGCCACGCGATGCGCCGGTAACTAATACAACTTGTCCTTGCAAATCATTCATGCGCCACCTCAGTGAGTATTCAGTAATGTTAATGCGGCATCGATCCCTGCCAAATCCGCCATGGCCAGCCCGGTCAGCCTTTCATCGCAGCGTTTGGCCAGGCCTGATAGCACTTTGCCCGGGCCACACTCAATGACGTGCGTGACTCCCATCGTCTGCATGGCCTGCATGATCTCAACCCAGCGTACAGGGGATGCTGCCTGGCGCACCAGTAATTCTTTGATGGTTTCTGGATCAGTGAGCTGGGTAACGTCGACGTTATTAAGCACAGGAATTTGCGGAATGGAAAAATTCATCTGCGCTAACCGAACGCGCAATTTTTCAGCAGCTGGCAGCATCAAGCTGCAATGAAAAGGGGCAGAAACAGGCAGTATCACCGCCCGCTTTGCACCTTTGGCCTTGACCGCCTCGGCGGCTCGCTCGACAGCCGCTTTATGCCCCGCGATGACCGTTTGCTTAGGCTCATTGAAATTAACCGCTTGGACAACCTGGCCTTGTGCGGACTCAGCGCAGGCGGCAATGACCGCCACCGCATCCAGACCAAGTATGGCGGCCATTGCCCCCTCTCCAGCTGCTACAGCTTCTTGCATTGCGCGTGCGCGTAGCTCGACCAGGGGCACGGCATCGATGAGCGAAATAACACCTGCTGCCACCAGCGCGGAATATTCACCCAGACTGTGTCCTGCCATAACAGCAGGGCGCTGACCGCCTTTTTCCAGCCATAAGCGGTAGGTAGCCACTCCGGCAGTAAGCATTAATGGCTGCGTATTCACCGTCTGATTTAAAGCATCCGTCGGGCCTTCGGCAGCCAACTGCCACAGATCCCGGCCGAGTGCTGTCGACGCTTCGTCGAATGTGGCTCGAACGATGCTGGCATCACCATAGTGTGCCATCATGCCAAGTGATTGCGAGCCTTGGCCCGGAAAAACAAGCGCAAATTTCATGATGATGATCTCGAATACTCAGGATTTATAAAGTAAGGAGCACCGCACCCCAGGTGAACCCACCGCCTACGCCTTCCAGCAGTAGATTTTGGCCTGCTTGTATGCGGCCTTGACGCACTGCTTCATCAAGTGCCAAGGGAATAGATGCTGCGGAGGTATTGCCGTGATGATCGACTGTCACGATACATTTTTCGGTAGGTAACCCCAGTTTTTTTGCAGTGGATTGCAATATCCGTACATTTGCCTGATGTGGAATAAGCCAGTCAACCTGATCAATCGTCAGGCCCGCTGACTGTAAAACCTCGTGAGCCACCTCGGTCAGCACCTTTACCGCAAATTTGAATACTGCCTGACCATCCATGCGTAAAAATGGATCGCCAGTCACTTGACCGCCACAGATTTGTCCAGGAACAGACAGCATATCGGCATGACTGCCATCGGCATGCAATGCTGTGGCCAAAATCCCTGGGCGATTTGCTGCTTCTAGCACGACCGCACCCGCGCCATCGCCAAACAAAACACAGGTTCCACGATCCGACCAATCCATGATGCGCGAAAAAACCTCGCTACCCACAACCAAAGCACACCGATGCGAGCCGGATCGGATGAATTTTTCTGCCACACTCAGCGCATAAACAAAACCACTACAGACCGCTTGCACATCGAATGCGGGGGTACCATTGGTGATGCCTAGCTTCCTCTGCAACAAGGCAGCCGTACTGGGGAAAATGTAGTCTGGAGTGGATGTTGCCACGATAATCAAATCAACGTCATTCGCTGACCGTCCTGCAGCAGCAAGTGCGCGTTGACAAGCATGAAAGGCCAGATCGCTACTGCTCTCACCAGCTGCAGCGATATGTCGGGCGCGAATGCCTGTGCGCTCGGATATCCAGTCATCGGACGAATCAAGTGTGTGCAGAGTAATCAGCGCTTGGTTACTGACGGGTTGGCCTGGCAGATAGCTGCCAGTGCCTGTAATACGCGTAGAAATCATTGCGGTAAACCTTTAAGCGACGGACGATCAATCATGCTGGAACGGATCGCAAGAATCAATCACAAAGAGTCGGCGCTGGTGATGCGGCGGCCATGCGTGCAGCAATTTTATCCGGGAGCTGCTGGCGCGCAGCCTCTGCCGCTCTGGTTAAAGCAGAGAGAAATGCCAACTGATCAGCCGAGCCATGACTCTTAACCACGATACCTTTTAGCCCCAATAAACTTGCACCATTGTAGCGACGATGATCAAAGCGACGACGAAAAGATTTCAGTACCGGCATAGCAATTAAAGCCGCCACACGGGTGAACAGCGAGCGTGAAAATTCTTCTTTAAGGCCGCTAGAAATCATTTGCGCCAAACCTTCAGAAGCTTTTAATGTCACATTGCCAACGAAGCCATCGCAGACTACGACATCTGTTGTGCCACTGAAAATGTCATTACCTTCAACATTGCCAAAAAAATTCAGATCGCTTTGTCGCAACAGCTCACCAGCACGTTTGACAATATCATTACCCTTGATGTCTTCTTCGCCAATATTGAGTAATCCGACGCTCGGGCGCTCCTTGTGTTCCAGTGCGGAAGCCAGCATGGCACCCATGATGCCGAACTGCAGCAAATGCTCTGCGTTGCAATCGACATTTGCGCCAAGATCAAGCACATAAGTGGCACCACGCCGAGAAGGCAACACAGTGCAAATCGCCGGACGATCTATGCCTGGCAAGGTCTTCAGCACAAAGCGCGAAATAGCCATCAGTGCACCCGTATTTCCGGCTGAAACTGCGGCGTGGGCAACCCCCTCTTTAACCAGGTCAATTGTCACGCGCATGGACGAATCTTTTTTGCCACGTAATGCACTGGCGACAGGCTCATCCATGTCGACAACCTCAGTGGCATTTCGCACCGAAACGCGCGCCAGAAACTCTTGCGCAACTGGCGTGACATAAGCGCGCAACACCGCCTCCTGCCCAACCAAAATAGCGGAACAAGAGGGGTTTTTACGCAAAAAATCAAATGTCGCAGGTAGCGTCACTTGGGGGCCATGATCGCCCCCCATGCAATCTATCGCCAGGGTAATGGCCATGATTCAAGCTTCTCGACAAAAAAACGGCCGGATACGCACATCGCATCCGGCCGAATTTATCTTGAAAACTTACTCGCCTTTGGCCTTAATAACTTTTTTGCCACGATAAACGCCTGAAGGCGAAATGTGGTGACGCAGATGAACTTCACCTGACGTTGATTCAACGGCAAGTGCCGGAGCAGTTAGAAAGTCATGCGCACGATGCATGCCACGCTTGGAAGGGGATTTTTTATTCTGCTGAACAGCCATTATTTATTGCTCCTTGTTTCAATGCTTCTTCAAAGCGGCCAGCGCCAAAAACGACGTTGATCCGTATTCATTTTCAGCTACCTTGACTTTTCCAGGTAGCTCACAGTGCTCATGTCGAGGCGCAAGAGGGAGCGCTAGCAACATTTCGCTTTCTATCAAACCAACTACATCCAATGCTTCGCTTGCCTCAATGGCATCCATCTCATCATCCATCAACTCCTCATCTGGCCATTCTTCACCGGCACAGATCAATTGCAACAAGCTATTGATCTGTATCGGCAAATGTACACTTGCCAAACAACGCTGACACTGCAATAGCACCATGCCATCAACCATTAATCGCAGCAGCGATTTTCCCTCGTGCTGCGATCCTTCCAGGCTAACAGTCAATGAGCTGTCCAACTCGAGCAATCGATCTGCCAAATGAGGCAGCCATTTTAAAGGAAAATTACCCTCAATAAAACGACCACTACGCGCAAATTCAACGCTATTCACGATTTTTGGAGAAAAAATACCCTGAACAGGCCTCTCAGACTTCTCAGACTCTATGGGTTCCACGGGCTCCACAGGCAACATTTGTAAAAACGGGTTTCATGAGACGCAAAGGGTTGATGTTATCATGCTTAGCCTCTGTTTTTCAAGTCGTTAACATGGTTCAGCCGCTCATTCTTGCATCCACTTCCCCCTTTCGCAGCGAACTTTTGCGGCGTTTACAGTTACCTTTTGACATTGCTGCCCCTGATATCGACGAATCCGCTTTGCTAGACGAGCTTCCTGCTACCACAGCGCAGCGTCTTGCCCAGGCCAAGGCGCAAATAGTCGCTAAACAGTTTTCGAACGCCTTAATCATAGGCTCTGACCAAGTAGCCGCTTGCGGCATGCAACGATTTGGTAAGCCAGGAACCAGGCAAAATGCGCGACAACAGCTACGCTTGATGAGTGGAAACGAAATCATTTTCCACACAGGGCTTTGTATTTTGAATAGCGCTACGGGGGATATGCAAGTTCAATGCGTTCCCACTTACGTCGGTTTTCGTGAGTTGACGGATGCCGAGATTGAATCTTATCTAGATAAAGAAGATGCCCTGAACTGTGCGGGAAGTGCCAAATCAGAAGGTTTGGGGGTTTCGTTGTTACGCTATCAGCGTGGGGAAGACCCTACCGCACTGATTGGCCTGCCACTCATTGCCCTGTGTGACATGCTTCGCAGCGCAGGCATTCAGCTACCTTAAGCTTCCTGGCCATGTCTGGATCTCTTTGGTTATTGCCAGTCGCACTGGGTGATGCGCCCTGGCAAGATTACTTGCCACCTGCAGCCCGTGAAGTAGCCTGTCGGCTAACGCACTTCGTGGCTGAAAACGCAAAGTCTGCGCGCGCAGAGCTAAAGCGGATGGAACACCCAATACCCTTGCGTGATCTGGCGATTGAACAGTTACCCGAAAACCTCGATTCTGCCGATATTGAGCGACTTTTAGCGCCACTGTATGCAGGTCATGACATCGGTTTGATGTCTGATGCTGGCTGTCCAGCGGTTGCTGATCCTGGTGCATTGCTGGTTCGGCGTGCGCATGAGCTCGGCCTGCGCGTCAAGCCGCTGGTTGGTCCTTCATCGATTTTGCTCGCTCTCATGTCATCAGGGTTGAATGGGCAGCGTTTTACTTTTCATGGATACCTTCCCGCCAAGGAGCCAGAACGCAGTCAACGGATAATTGATCTGGAAAAAGAATCCATCCGCCTGCAACAGACGCAGATTTTCATTGAAACACCCTATCGAAATCTTGTTTTGTTTAATGCACTCACAGCGAATGCCCGCCCGCAAACACTGCTTTGTCTGGCGACAGATCTGACGCTGGAGAGTGAATACGTCATGACACGCTCGATCGGCGAATGGAAAAAACAAGGTATTCCACCCATTGACAAACGGCCCTCGGTATTCCTTTTTCTGGCGACTCATTCAAGCATTTAGCGCCACCTCAACCTGCCAGCTTGCGGGGCAGACACAGCAACTACAGCTACCTACGACGCAAAGTGCTGCTAAAATTTGCGGCCCTTGGCTCTGTTACATAATGCGTGCCCCTTTTTGCATGAAACGCAACCGCCCTTCGCGCCGCATTAAACAGACACCGGATACGCTGCGTCTGATTCAACTGGCCACCAGCCTCAGTGAATCGTCGAGCCGGATGGAAGATGACTTCTGGGAAAAACAGCTGACTGCGCTCGTCATGCATTTGATCGCCAGCGGTGCGGAAGAAACTCTGATGGCGGCACTGGATCCCTTGTACCGCGAAACCTCCCCCGCCTATGGGGCCTTGGTTAGTACGATCGAGGCATGTGCTGAAACGCGACATGCAAAAACTCCGGATGGTCTCGATGTGCTCATGATTGCCATTCCGGCTTTGTTATGGTCCCGCTTTCCAATTCCTGCTAACGCTATTTCTACCGCACAACTTGATGCTATCCGCGCACACCTGCAAGCCAGTGTCCTGGCGTCAGGAACAAAACTCAGTCTTTGCGACAGACTCTACAGCCCTGATCAGATCCCGCAAACTTATATAGACACAGCCGCGTTGATGGATAAGCTCGCTCAAGCTGCCAAGCATGACCGTGATGTGAAAATCGACCCCAAAAAAATGGCTGAAACCATGAGTTTTTTATCTGACAGCCGCTATCTCATTGGCGCTGTTGCCACCCCTCAAGGGGCGGCAATGTTTCGTTGGCAGGAAGAAGGCACAAGCCATGCAGAGTCGACACGCCAGTGGACCCTGCAAGGTAGTGATCTCATCCGCCCCCTTGTGCCGGCTTGCGCGCTAGAACTGCAACCCGTGGGTGCCTACCATGCTACCGTGCTTGATGTCGATCGCGCCTCCCGTCCGTGGTCGATACGCTCAACCGTCGCATTTCTGCAAACCGTACTCAATCTGCTGCCTCCAGACCTTGTTGCCGTCATTGCACGGTTTCATGATGATCAGACTGAAGAATATCGTATCGGTTTAGCGTTGCGCCAAGAGCAAACGGTCGTGCATGGCGTTGTCTGGCCGCTCTTGGAAACGGAAGATAACAATAACGAATTATCTGCAGAGATCGAGACCGTGCTAGAAGAAGCGGGTATTACCCAAGTGATCCAGCTCAGCCAACAGTTCCCCATTGAATATTGCGACGATTGCGGTACCCCTTTGTATCCGAGTCCTGAAGGCGAGCCAGTGCACGCCGAGCTGCCGGAAGAGCAGGCTGAAAACACACAGCGTCATTTGCATTAGGCTGACAATTCCACATTTCTCGCCGTCTTCGCCGTTTCACCAGCGCCGACTTTTCGAGCAGTGCATGTTGCGCCTTGTTGATCCTGATCCTGTATGTCTCGTTCAGCGCCTTAATAAAAATAATTCACTGAAAACGATACGGCTCCGCATCAATCTCTGGCGCGCGCCCCGCAATCAGGTCAGACAATAACCGCGCTGACCCGCAGGCCAATGTCCAGCCCAGCGTGCCGTGTCCTGTGTTGAGCCATAATCCGGCCAATCCGGCGCTCTGCATCCCGCCGATCAGTGGCACATTGCTTGGTGTGGCGGGACGCAAACCTGTCCAATACTCAATGGCTTCCACATGAGATAAGGCTGGAAACAAGCTGCGGGCACGCCTTACCATCGCATCACAGCGCGCCGGGTTAAGCGTCAGGTCATAGCCGGTAAATTCTGCTGTTCCGGCAACCCGCAGCCGATTCCCTAAACGGGAAAATACGATTTTTGCCTCATCGTCTGTCAAGCTGACGGTAGGCACCTCGCGAGACGATATCCCTTCAGACAAAGCAAAAGTCG
>JALRCC010000200.1 GCA_023257495.1 Rugosibacter sp.
GGCTCCCCGGTGCATAGCGGAAACGAAAGGCTGAACGCAGGAATTGCGCGTGATTGACCCAGGCACCGCCACGCACGACCCGGAATGTGCAATCCTCGGATTCCCAGGCGGAGCCATCCGTTGGGGCATCGTCATAGTCGATATGCCAGCAATCCTCGGTCCGTTCCCACACGTTGCCCAGCATGTCATACAGACCGAAAGGATTGGCCTTCCTGGTTCCGGCTTTTTGTGATTTGCCGTCCGCGTTCTCCCTGAACCAGGCGTGTTCCGTCAGCCCGGCGGGAGTATCTCCAAAATAAAAAATTGATTTGCTTCCGCCTCGCGCCGCGTATTCCCATTCGGCTTCAGTCGGTAGTCGATAATTTTTTCCGGTTATTTCACTTAGCTTATGAGCAAATGCCTTCGCCTCTTCCCAGGTGATATTTTCTACCGGCAGATCATCGCCTTTGTTTTCGCTGGGATTATTACCCATAACAAAACCCCACTCTTTTTGAGTAACTTCGCGAACACCCATGGAAAATGATTTGATCATTACTTCATGCTGAGGATACTCCTCGAATTCACCTGCCAATTTCAGCTGTTCTTCGGATAAATCTTCTCGTGAGACCAGTCGTCTTGTGCCCATCAAAAATTTGCCGGAAGGAATATTGATCATCTCCGGGCATTGGGGGCAATCCTTGAAAATTTTTTGGGGTTCGGCTTGTGCAAGAGCGCTGATGAACAAAGCAATCAAAGCTGTCGTGGCCAAAAGGATTCGCATGGCAGGGCATTTCCTCAAGAGTGTCGATGTGGGGCGATCCGGGCAGTGCAAGCCCGAATTCCATCCGATCTGGCGGCGTTTCCGGGCTGTTGGTGGCTGAGCTGAATGTAAATGAATTCCCGGTCAATTGCTGATGGGTTCGCCAGCATTTTGTTGCGGTACGGAAAATCAGCGCATCGCTCAAGCGCATGCGTATTTGCCAAATCATGGGTTTTAAACATTAAAACAGCGACATTATTTCATTGTGCGATGCACATTTTTAGCTCGATTTTTTCCTATTTTTGCACTCTTAATGGGACCAAAATCTGACTGATCAGTAACAATAAAAACTAGTCTAAAAGACTGTATTGCTTTAATTGACTTTTCAAATACACAGGACTAGATTAACGCCAGCTAGAAGATTTTCTTTATCTCTTAGCTGCTTAAACAATAAAGGGGGGACACCAATGAAGAAGGTCCATAAGTCACCGCTCGCCCTGCTGGGAGCGGTAGTAGCAGGAGCGGTCATGTCGGCCACTCCAGCAATCGCAGGCGACGTTACAACCGAGCGTCTGATCAGCAGTGAGAAAGAGCCCGGCAACTGGCTTAGTCATCACGGCAACCTCGAGGCACATCGTTATTCCGGCCTCGATCAAATCAACACCAAGAACGTCAAGAACCTGAAAGTCGCATTCACCTACGCAATGGGTGACATGCAGGGTGGCGGCAAGGAAGTCATTCAGTGGCAATACGCCGGTCTGGAAGGCACTCCGACTGCTGAAGACGGTTTCCTGTACCTGACCACTGGCTGGGGTACTGTGACCAAGCTGGACACCCGTGGTGGCGTGCCTCGCATGGTCTGGAAATACAGTCCTAACCCTGACCGCGATTACGCGACTACCGTGGCTTGCTGCGGTATCGACAACCGTGGCGCAGTCTTGGCTGGCAACATGGTGATTTCCCCCGTCATCGACGGTCGTATCCTCGCTCTGAACAAGACCGATGGTTCGAAGATCTGGGAAGCTCAAGTTGCTGATCCAGGCAAGGGTGAAGTCATCACCGGTGCTCCGCTGATCGTCAAGGACATGGTTGTGACCGGCATGGCTGGCGCTGAATACGGCGTTCGCGGCTGGCTCGAAGCCCTGGACTTGAAGAGCGGCAAGCGTCGCTGGAGAACTTACACGATTCCTGGTCCAGGCGAGCCTGGCCATGAAACATGGAAAGACAAGAACGGTGCTTGGAAAACCGGTGGCGGCACGACCTGGGTAACTGGTTCGTACGACCCTGAGTTGAACATCATCGTCTGGGGTACTGCCAACCCAGGTCCTGACTGGGACAATGCTTACCGTCCTGGTGACAACCTGTGGACAGACTCCACTATCGCGCTGGATGCAGATACCGGCAAGATCAAGTGGGGCTTCCAGCATACGCCTAACGATCCGTACGACTATGACTCCATCTCCGAAAATACTTTCGTAGATACTCAGGTCAACGGTGCCTTCCGTCGCATGACCATCCACTCCAACCGTAATGGTTATGTGTATGCGAATGACCGTAAGACAGGTGAGCCACTCTGGTGCACGCAGTTCGTCGACAAGCTGAACTGGTCGGGCGGTCTGGATGCCAAGTGCAAACCCAAGTCATACAACCCCAAGGCGGATGTTCAGACCTACATGAAGGGTACGGCTGCTCAGCGCGGTACAGCCACCAAAGGTCGCGGTACGATCGATGGCGTGCTGGAGCCAGGTCACATGGGTGGCAAGAACTGGCCACCAACGACCTACAGCCCACAGACCAACATGTACTACATCCCTACTATCGAGGGCTGTAACAAGGCGTTTGCCGAGGTGACTCTTGAGGCACCGAAGCCACGTGCGTTGTTCCTGGGTGGTGCACCTTACTCGACGTTCGAAGATCCTGCTTGCGGCCGTATCAGCGGCTCCATCACAGCGATCGACGTTCGTACCGGTAAAGTCGCCAAGAAAGCCTACACAGAGCATCCACAGCTCGGCGGTCTGCTGACCACTGCTGGCGGTCTGCTCTTCTCGGGTCACGCTGAAGGCGCTGTTGTTGCCTATGACGCGACTAACCTGGAAGAACTGTGGCGCTTCGAAACCGGCTCGGCAATCAATGCTCCACCGATGAGCTTCTCCTCGGATGGCAAGCAGTACGTTGCGATCGAAGTCGGTCTGGGTGGTGCATGGCCGCAGTGGTTTGTTACTGCAACGCCTGAACTCAAAACTCAGGTACCAAGCAACATTCTGTACGTATTCGGCCTGGATAAGTAATCTAGGTTGACTGGTCGGGCTGGTGGCAACACCGGCCCGATTGTTTTAAGCAAATCCATCTATCCCACGAAATACAGAGGTAAAGGTAATGAAACGTTTGACCGCAAACTTTAAAGTCGTGGCATTCGCGGCTTTGTCAGCTTGGGTACTGATGGCAATGGCCCCTGCAGCGATGGCTGAAGATGACGATCGCCCCATCAAGGTGCCCCGTGGCGGTGGCAAGGTAACATTCACGCAGTACTGCACGACCTGCCATATGCCCGATGGACGCGGCGGACAAAACGAAGGTGGTTATGGCGCTGATTTGCGCAAGACGCCGCTCGATGTCGACATGGTAGTGCACACGATTACGAATGGACGTGCCGGCAGAGGCATGCCTTCATTCAAGGGTCTGATTGATGAAGAAAACATCCGCCTGGTAGCGGAATTCATCAAGACCGATGCGCCGAATGGCTTGAAGATGAAATAAGCAACTGTTATTCGATTACACAGCTGACTCGCCTGCTCTGATGAGCAGGCGAGTTTTTTTGTGCCCTTGGTTTTATTTCTTTTGGACTTCAGCCAGCTGTTCGGGGCTCATTTTTGCCGAGAGCTGCTCCAGTACGTGGTTGAGATCCAGACGCGCATATTTCTCGTCATTGGCAATCCCTTCCTGCACCCAGCGATAAGCCTCGATATAGTTCTTGTGTTCCCCTGCGGCGACTCGCATGTAAATCATTTTCATCATGCGCTTGCCGTACTTGTTTTTACGCTGGACCAGTTCCTTGGCGATTTTCCGTGCTTCGCTCAGATCGCCGGCCTCACGGCCCTTGTCATAGGCATCGCGGCCTTTGATGAACAGCGCCATGCTTTCATTTTCAAATGCACACTCTTTTTCATCGCCGGACAGGCACTTGAATGCGTCTTCTTCTTCGGCATAAACCGGCAGGTGGCTGCCAGCACCTGCCAGTAGCAGGCCAGAGATCAGCGCTTGCAGCGCAAGGGATCGGGTAGTGTTTTTCATGGATTTATTCAATTGCCTTTCAGTTCGGCAGCCAGCTTGCCGGCTTTGACCGGGTCAAAGTAGTAAACCACGGAATCAAATCTTCCGCTGGTACCCATCTCGTAAATACCCACGGCATCGATACGGACTGAGTCACCCGATTTGCGGTGGGTAATATCCCAGGTAAATACAACGGCAGCCGAGCGGCCACCGACAATCATTTTTTTGACGTCAAAGCGCGCTTTGAAGGTTTTATATTCGCCGCTCACATAATCGGAAAAATCCTTTTTACCGGATTGGCTGGACAGCGGTGTCGTGCGGCTGACGTTATCAGAAAAATATTTGATCCAGGCGGC
>JALRCC010000233.1 GCA_023257495.1 Rugosibacter sp.
CGTCTGCGCTCATATTCCAGCGTCAGCACCAGCGCAGACACGGCGCGTTGTCGCGCAACCAGCCAGCCTGTCATTTGCACCACCAGACGCTGGGCAGCCAACAGCAGCTGCTCGGCTTGCTCTGTCGGATAAGCAAATTCAAGAAAGGCAGCAAAGGTTTCTGGTGCCTGTATCCAGTCGAATAATTCGGGGGCTTCGCCATACGCGCGATCGAGTTGATCCTGCAAGCCAGGATCGGTACGTCGCTTCAAGCCAGCGCGCGGCAAACGACGCAGATCAGCGAGCGTGCTGCAGCCTATGTCAGTCAACCAGGACTCATATCGCTCCGCAGTGGGAAGCAAGGCAAACGGCAAAGTATCCAGACGACGTCGCATGCTTTCGAAGCGAATGACGCGTTTCGTACGTCCCTCCTGATGCGAGAATAGCCACGCTGCCTGCGCGACAGGTGCCATGCCCAGCCGCAGTGAAAAACCCAGCGCATGCACACTGCCGCGCACGCGATGACATAAATGCCGACGACCACCAAATGCAGAAAGGCTGGCGCTGACATCCATCAGCAAAGTGTCTGCATCGGCAATGGCCACTTCGGGGGTGTATTGCAGCAGCGCCAGAGCGACCGCGTCGCGTGCGATGTTTTCGCGCATCACATCGCGCGCTTGCACTATGAGTTCAGGTGCCAGTACTTGTGCGCTGGCCGTACGCATGCCAATGCGAACGCCGTGCCGCGCGGCAAGCCGGGAAACCGCCACGACTTGCGAACTATCGACAATAGCGACAGGCAATGGCTCAGACCAGCGCGGCCGCAGCGATTGAAGAGGCAGCAGTGGCAGATAGACGGCGATCCAGCAACGCATGATGGGATTCATCGGTGAAAAATGGTGTATCGCCGCGCAGTAAAGACCAGGGCAATAGCAAAGGGGTAGTACAAGGTGGGCCGCGTCGCTTGAGCACATCAATCTGCAAGCCCTGCCCCCTTGCCTGCAACGCGAGACGTAACGAGACCGGTGAAGGCGTATCAGCCATCGATAAAGGACGCAGCAACCAGAACACTATGTCGGATGCCTGCGCAGCAAGTTGCAGGCGGCGTATGGCTTCATTGCGCAAAGCACTCTGCCAAAGCAATAGCGCGCCGCAGCTACCGTTACGCAATATTTGTTCAGCACTCCACAGAAGATCTGCATGACGCTGCGTTCGTATCCATAACAAACGTTCAGTTGCCAGACCCCAATCGATACAGGTTGCCACCTGTGGCGCATGGGGTGGTTGAAGCAAGGCAATGCGGCCCGCCACACGTCGCAGTGCAGGCTGCAACAATCGCATTTCGCCGATGCCGGTTTGCCGGATCAGCAGTTCAGTCAATTCACGGTGCGGCCAGCCCTGATTCGGCAATTCTTTATCGAGTGTCGGCCAGCCGCTGGGCGTCACTGACGCGCCACCCACCGCCATCTGCCCAGCACGCCAGACGCTGCGGGCAATGTCTGCCGGCAGGGGCAGCGAAGGCTCGCCCACAGAAGTGGTCAGGGATATTGTGTTCATGTTGCTTTTATGAAAATTTACTAAATTGAAGTTCGATGAACGCTTATACTGTACAAATATACAGTATAAATTGCAGTTGGGAAGTGTAAAAACGCTGAATTTTTCAGCGTCCAGCACAAAAAGAAGCCGGATCAGCAGTCCGGCTTGAGGGAGGAGCGCAGGGCTTTGACGCTAGTGAGGTTTTTTCTGTCCAGGGAAGCGCTGATTAAATAAAGGCGGGCGTCTCCCTAGAAAAGAAACACCATCAGGCATGCATCTGAAAACCATCACCGCCCAATCCCGGCAGTGGCGCTGGGGTGGGTGTTGATTGGTTGACGAAGCCATGCCAGGAGCGAGTGATCTTGAGAAAATTTTTCAAAGTGAGTTGCAAGTCGTTGAGTAGCAAGCCTTCCAGGCAAAGCTCGCTACTGATAATGAGTGCACCTTGAGGCCCTGCAAGCCCGATCTTTACACCGCCAGTATCACGCCACATCAGGTTGTAGCACAGCAGTGCTTCATAAACTGCGCGCTGAGCGGTTTCGCTGGCATTGCCAAGCTCTGCGGAAAATACCATGCGTGCAGGATCTTCAGCGGCTTCGATAATCACTATCGTCTCATCGGAAAACTGTATGGCCCAGCTGGGCTCTTCAGTCTGCACAATGGCGTCAATGTCCTGCATAGTGGGACCAAGCTCCTGAATCAGTTGCTCGATTTGTTCTATGGTGGTAGCCATGAATATCCTTGAGTGAAAATAAAGATCAGACGATAGGGATTGGGTATCTACCTAACGAGATAAGGTCCTTAATCGATACCGGCATAGTCCGGATTTCTGGATGTAACCAATGCCTGAGCCTGTGTTTGCAGTTGCTGTATTTTTGTCAGTGATCCGGTAAGGCGTTCGGCTTTGGCAGCGTCACCATAATTGATCTTCAAACTGACTGCTCCGGAAGCAGATTGCGTTTTTTGGGGCTCCGCAAAGCCAGCCGCAGCGGATGCTGCACTACCCATGCCACCAATCATATTAGGTCCCATTATTTCTACCCCTGTGAATGAATTTGATTTGATCGTTCAGGCACCCAGATGCAGCATGTCCATCGGACCTGGAAGATTGACCGCGGGCTGATCATTCTCACCGGTCACATACACACTCCATACCTGTGCAATGCTGACAAAATTGGACAAGACCGTTTGCAGTTCATTGAGTGACAGATGAGAGACGAAAAGCTCATACAGCAAAACGAGCTCACCTCCGGGTCCCGATAATGCCATCTTGACCCCGCCCGTATCTTTCCAGAGCAAGTTATAGCAAAGTAAGGTTTCATACACAGACAGTTGCATGGACTCCGAGGGTATGCCCAGCAAGGAAGTAAGCACAACACGTTCTGGTTTTTCAGACCATTCCAGGGTGATAATGGATTGGTCTTCGAACTGGATAGCCCAATTTTTTTCTTCATTTTGAATGACGGCTTCTATCTCGGGCATGCTAGGCCCGATTTCTTCCATCATGATTTGCATGCGCTCCAAATGACTGGCCATGCCTGCTCCTCTCTGAAAATAGGGCCACGGACAAGATTTTGGAGATATGTGAAGTACAGCAACAAATAGTTCCCTC
>JALRCC010000265.1 GCA_023257495.1 Rugosibacter sp.
ACCAGCAAGCGCCCGGTCAGCAGGTCGCCGCCCGACTTCGGGGAATAGCCCAGGATCGCCGCCACCTTGCCCGCGTCAATCTCTCGCAGGGTCGCCACGGGTGAAACCCGCTTGCGGGAAAGGTAGGGATGATCGGCCTTCGCTTCGGTTGCCGCCTTCAGGATTGCCGCCGCCCTCGATGCCGTGTCGGCACGTTCGCGGGCTATCTCGGCTTCCTCTTGCGCGGCCCGTTCCGCCGCGATGCGTTTCCTCTCGGCTATCTCTTCGGGGGTCGGTTTCTGGTGCGCCCCATCATCGCGCCAGCCGTTCGCTTTGGCTTCATGGAACAGGGTGCCGATTTTCAGCGCCCCATCCTTGCTGGCGCTACGCCATGTTGACGCGGCCTCATCGCTGCCACGGTCGCCGCGCCATTCGTCCCACGGGTCGCGGCCCGCCTCGCCGATTTCGGAATAGATCATCGCGGCAACGCGCCACCGCTCGGGGTTCCCGCCCACAGGAATGAATTGCAGGGCTTCGCGGATGCGGTCAATGTCGGTCATCATCGCCGCCCCCTTTGCCATCCGCGCTTTTGCTGGCGATTGATGCAGCTCGATTTTGCGAGATTGAACCAGCCTATCAGCGGGTCGGTTGCGGTATGATTGCGGCTATCGGTAGTCTTTGGGGTCGGACGGTCGCCACCGCTCCGGCCCTTGTTGTTTTTGGTCATGGCCCGCCCCCTTATGCCGATGCAATCAGGGCGCGAATATCTTCAACACGCCACGCGGTAACACGCTGTCCAAATTTTACCGGCTTGGGGAAGCGTCCGGTTTTGACGCCATTCCACCAGCAGGATTTTTTTACCGGGATGATCGGGGGAATTGGCGGTTTCGCTTTGGGGTCGCCAATGATTTGCGGCAATCGAAGAAAGCCTGTTTCAGGTAATTGGTTCATTGCATCCGTCCTTATTTAAGTTGAGACGGGTGCATCCTCCTATTTCCGTTATGCAGAATAAATGCCGTCAAGCTGCCAGCCGTGCCAGCGTAGCCGCTTGGCGTGTCGGTGTAGCGGCTAGACGGGCTTCCTGAACCACTCGGCTATTGTCCGTTGGGCGTTCTCTTCGGAAAGGTGAGCATTGATCGTGCGGCCATGCTTGATTATTGATTCTTTCAGTGAATGCGCCGCCTGATTTGCTGATTGCCACTCGCCCGCTTGGTATCTCTCAATCGCCCATGATCGTAGCGTCGCCATAGGTGCATGGCGTTTTTTTGCGCCAGCTTTGCCCATTGCCGAAAAGTTGAATGTCTCTGCTCGCGCTTCCTCGTCGGCTGTCAGTCGGGTTCCGCTCAATATCCTTTGGCAATACGAAAGCGATTGATAGGCGAGAAGCATACATGCGGCCCGGTGTTCAATCACCTCGTCGCGCTTCCATCCGTAGCTGTTATGTTCAGGAAGCGGCCCGATGTCTGCATCGTTTTCGGGGATCGGCCCAAGGCTTCCCATTTGTTCATCAAGCAACCAAAGCCCATAGGCGGCTAGTTGCTCAACAGCGGAATAACTTGGCTTCACCGACGGCGGTATGACTTCGCCATCATCATCAAGATAGCTGCCATCCTCGCTTGCAAGCCATTCAGGATCAAGCCCGCCGTCCTTTGTTGCCCAGGCAAAAAGCGCATCAACAGGGAAGAGACTGGAATACTCGGTTTCGCTCTCATTCGGCCAGTCCACAAGCCGATAGTGCAACTCGTTGCCGATTGCTTGCCTCAGACGCGAAGCAAAGGAACCGTCGGGCAGTAGTTGCTTTAGTTCGCTGGCGAGGAATGGAATGTGTGAATACTGATTGATAAAAAGCATCGTTATCCCCTATGCCGCTACCGCGCCCCGAATCGGGGTAACACTCGCGGCCTCTGGAACCTTGCCGCAGTAATCCGCCCATGCCTGCATCAGCATGGTTCGCTTTTCGATCAGATCGCCGCGCCGGTAAGCTGCTTCCACCTTGTCGGGTAGGCTATGGGCTAGTGCGTGTTCGCAGACTTCGCGGGGGAAAGCGTTAGCCACCGATTCAGCGCACCAGTCTCTGAACGACGAACGAAAACCGTGTACGGTAATGTCGCCGCGCTTCATGCGCCGCAATACCGCCGTCAGGCTCATATCAGAAAGGGGCTTGCCTGGCTTCGCACCGGGGAATACCAGATTGCCCATTCGCGGCATTGATTCCAGCAAGGCCAGCGCCGCCGCTGATAATGGCACTCGGTGTTCACGCTTGGCTTTCATGCGCTCGGCAGGGATCACCCATAGCGCCGCGTCAAGGTCAAACTCTGCCCACGTCGCTAACCGGACTTCACCAGATCGGCAGGCGGTCAGAATGGCAAGCTCTACCGCCTTCGCTGCAATGCCTTCCTGCTTTCGCAATGTCGCCATGAATGCGCCCACTGCCTGCCACGGCAAAGCCGGATGATGCACCGTGCGCTTGCTTCGGCTTGGATCGGCCAGCAGGTTATCAAGATGTCCACGCCACCGCGCCGGGTTGTCGCCTTGCCGGTATTTTGATACGGTTGCCCAGTCAAGGATTGACTCGATACGCCCACGCAAACGGGTTGCGGTTTCGGTCTTGCTCTCCCAAAGCGGTAGCTTGTCCTTGCCTCGCTGGGACAGCACCTTAACCACCAGCGCGGTATCTACCAGCGCTACCGGCATCTTGCCAATAATCGGACTGGCGTAAGTCTCAAGGGTGTTTCCCCACTGGCTCGCGTGTTTGGCATTCTTCCAGCCGCTACGGTGCGCCGCAATGTATGCCGCCGCGCATTGGTCAAAGGTCATCATCTTTGCCCGTTCCAGGGCTTCAGCGAGTTTTGACGCCTTGCGGGTTTCTAGGGGGTCTTTGCCTTCCAGCAAGATCAAGCGGCATTCCTTCGCCTTCGCTCGCGCCTCTGGCAGTGTCACGGTATGCACCGCCCCTAATCCCATTTCCCGCTGTTTCCTGGAAAGGGTAAAGCGGAATATCCATGACTTACTGCCCGACGGCGAAACCTGCAACCAAAGCCCGCCGCCGTCGCCGTAATAGCCGGGCTTCGTCGCCTTGCTCACCCCCAAGGGTGTCAGCTTATCTACCAGTCGCGCCATATCTGCCCCCTATCCGTGAAATGTGGGTAGGGACTATCGGCTACCCACATTCCTACCCACGCTATAAGCACGGATTCTATCGGATATTGGCGAACGTGTGCGGATTATCTTTTACTGGAAAGCCCTTGTATCAAGGGGTTCCGTGCATCCGAGCGAGTCCGGCAAAATCCGATTATGGCGGTCACCCTCTCCGCCAACCCCTTCTGGTGTTGGCTGGTTTTCATTGCCAACTTCTCTTCTCGTATTCCTCCGTATTTCTCAGAATTCGTCAGAATTCCTCCGGATTAACCTCGTATTTTCATGACAGATTTGCGCTGAAAAAACGTAGGGACTGCGCTGTGTCAGCCGAACTATATCTGGTGTTTCTCTCTTCTGTTTCTCTCTGTTGTTACGGCACCGATTATTTTTTTACATTGCCCTGCCAGGAGTCTTTGAGTGTGACGGTGCGATTGAAAATGGGTGCGCCAGGGGCAGAGTCGATACGATCGGCCACAAAATAGCCGTGGCGCTCAAACTGAAAGCGATCTTCTGGGGCGGCTTCTTTTAAGACAGGTTCTAGTTGTGCGTCAATCAAGGTGAGCGATGCGGGATTGAGATCGTCAATAAAGTCTCTGCCACCTGCATCGGGTGATGCGGATGAAAACAGGCGGTCGTACAAACGGATTTTCGCGGCATAAGCGTGGGCAACCGATACCCAGTGAATGTTGCCTTTGACTTTATAACTGTCTGACCCTGGCGTGCCGGATTTTGAATCAGGCAGATATTCGGCATGGACGGCGATGATGTTGCCGGCGGCGTCCTTGTCGCTGCCAAGGCACTTGATGACAAAGCCATAGCGCAGGCGCACGGTGTTGCCGGGGAACAGGCGGAAATAGCCTTTGGTGGGTGTTTCCATGAAATCTTCGCGCTCTATCCACAATTCTTTTGAGAAGGGGATCGGGCGTTTGCCCCACTCGGGTTTTTGTGGGTGGTTGGGTGCTTCACAGAGTTCTTCTTGCCCTGCCGGATAGTTGTCGATGATGAGCTTGATCGGGTTAAGTACCGCAATGCGGCGCGGGGCGATGTCATTCAGGTGCTGGCGCTGGCATTCTTCAAATACGCCAAAGTCGATCCATGAATCGGATTTGCTGACGCCGATCATCTCCATGAACTGACGAAACCCTTCCGGCGTATAGCCGCGTCGACGCGCGCCGACGAGCGTGGGCAGGCGCGGGTCGTCCCAGCCGCTGACGTGTTTTTCTTCGACCAGCTGAATCAGCTTGCGCTTGGAGAGCACGACGTAAGAAAGATTCAACCGCGAGAATTCGATCTGTTGCGGCAGCGGCGTATTCACACAGCCGAGCTCGGCCAGGCGCGCCAAGAGCCAGTCGTAGAACGGGCGCTGGTCTTCGAATTCCAGCGTGCAGATCGAGTGCGTAATGTTTTCCAGCGCATCCTCGATCGGATGGGCGTAGGTGTACATTGGATAGATGCACCAGGTATCACCGGTGTTGTGGTGCGTGGCGTGGCGGATGCGATAGATGGCCGGGTCGCACAGGTTGATGTTGGGCGATGCCATGTCGATTTTGGCGCGTAGCACATGGCTGCCATCGGCAAATTCGCCGGCGCGCATGGCGCGGAACAGGGCAAGGTTTTCGCCGGGTGTCCGGTTGCGGAAGGGAGAGTTTTTCCCGGCTTCGGTGAGTGTGCCGCGATTGATTCGCATGTCTTCCGCCGATTGCGAATCGACATAAGCATGGCCAGCCTCGATCAGTTTTTCGGCAAACTCGTACATCCACTGGAAATAATTTGAGGCTTGGTAGCAGTTGTTTTCTTCGCCAAAATGCCAGTTAAAGCCGAGCCAGCGCACCGCATCGATAATTGAATCGGCATATTCCTGCTCTTCTTTTTCCGGATTGGTGTCGTCAAAACGCAGATGGCAAGCGCCGCCGTAATCCCTGGCCAGGCCGAAATTCAGGCAGATCGATTTGGCGTGGCCAAAGTGCAGATAGCCATTCGGTTCGGGCGGGAAGCGGGTGCGGATGCTCGCCGTGTCATCAGCGCCGACTTTTTGCAATGCCGCCGGACCCGGCTGGCCGCGCCAGGTGCGCAGGGCATATTTCCCGGCGGCGAGATCGGCGTCGATATGGTGGCGGATGAAGTTGGCAGGTTTTTCGGTTTCAGACATGAGTGGAGTGCGCCAAATGAAAGCAAAGGAGCGATTCTACTGGCAGGCATGGAATGCAGGCGTAAAATGGGTCAGATGAATTGGATCAGTTTTTTTGCCATTGGTCTTGGTGCCATGCTGGGTGCATGGCTGCGTTGGGGTCTCGGCCTGTGGCTGAATCCGCTGTTTCCCATGGTCCCGCTGGGCACGCTGGCAGCAAATCTGCTCGGCGGTTATCTGGTGGGCGCGGCGGTTACGTTGTTTCACTTGAATCTCGCGCTTTCGCCTGAGTTGCGCTTGTTTTTCATCACGGGCGTGCTGGGTGCTCTGACGACGTTTTCCACGTTTTCAGCAGAAGTGGTGGCGTTGATTCAACGTACCGAGTATGGCTGGGCCGTGGGTGTGGCCTCCATCCATTTGTTCGGCTCTTTGTTGATGACGGGTCTGGGCATTTTGACCATACAAAAATTGGCGCAATGATTGGCGCAATAAGACAGTTGCAATGAAGTTCGATGCCGAGGCGCGCCACGTTGCGCGGCCAGAAATCGCTTATGACGAAGCGCTGCCAATTAGCTTGCGACGGGAAGAAGTCGCTGCCGCTATTCTTCAACATCAGGTGGTCATCATCTGTGGCGAAACCGGCTCGGGCAAGACCACGCAACTGCCAAAAATCTGTTTGGAGATCGGGCGCGGGTTGAATGGACTCATCGGTCACACGCAACCGCGCCGGATTGCCGCACGCGCTACGGCGGCGCGGATTGCGCAGGAACTGAAGTCTGAACTGGGCCGTCATGTCGGCTTCAAGATACGGTTTACGGATCGCGTCTCGATGGAGACTTACATCAAGCTGATGACCGACGGCATCTTGCTGGCCGAGACACAAACCGATCCCTTGCTGCGGCAATATGACACGCTCATCATCGACGAAGCGCACGAGCGCAGCTTGAACATCGACTTCATGCTGGGCTACCTGAAACAGTTGTTGCCCAAGCGGCCCGACCTGAAAGTGATCGTGACCTCGGCCACGCTGGACGCCGAGCGGTTCAGCCAGCATTTTGCGAGCCATGGCAAAGGCGCGCCGGTGATTGAAGTTTCCGGGCGGCTGTATCCGATCGAGACGCGCTATCGGCCCTGGTCCGAGGCTGCGGTTGCCAGTCAGGTTTCTGGTAGCAAAGGTGCATCCGATCGGGACATCAATGAGGCGATTGTTGACGCGGTAAGCGAAGCACACCGCGCAGGGCCGGGCGATGTGCTGGTGTTTCTGCCATTCTGCAATAAGCCCGACCTCCATGAGTCCCAAGAAATCGTATGCGTAGGTGGATCCAACACGACGAGCAATTGCACGCTTCGTCTGTACTATGTTGCTGGTGCTGTAAGGATCAAGGAAGCAAATTTCTCCCATGCCATCCTCGGAGTCAGGGTCAACCACGCAGTACTGATCAGCAACGCCTGTTACTGGATCAGGCTTTTCGAGGAAAACAGACGCTTTCAGCCATTCACCCTCAACAGACGACGCAACAAGGCGGACAGATTGAGTGACAGGCTCACCATCCGAACCGACAGATTGAATGCGAACCTTGACTTCGATCTCGTCAACTCGGAGCTTCAGGAGACGAGGAGCTAGCTCACTCTTCA
>JALRCC010000038.1 GCA_023257495.1 Rugosibacter sp.
CTTTGATAACAAGACTGCCGGGCATGGATATGTTCAGTGTGACCAAGCTTTCCCATGCCTGATAGAACGCTGTTAAAAATGAAATAAATTCAGCGTCATTGCCATAAAACATAAACGACATTCAGGGAATCGAACCGAGCATCGCAAATCTTTAGCCCGGATGCGTATATTTGTTGACGCGGGGGCTACAGAAAATCATCGCCAGTTCGATTATCCATGACCAGAGTTCTTGTCGGAAGGAATTAGTGCAGTAAGCCGCACTATCCCATTACGCTTTTGATAATTCTCGTGACATTGTTACGAGTTGGCAGGCAAACCCGATTTCGGAACATGGCCAACGTGGCCGAAATCAAGCGTTTCAGAGCTTCACTCGCTTTGTGAAGGAAAACAGAATGAACTTCAACAAACTGACCGGGACTATTGTGTTCCTGATGCTGTCGAGCGCTGCAGCCCATGCAGCGGATGCTCATCACGACCAACATGCGCCAGCGCCCGCTACCGATAGCCACGCCGCAGACGCCAAAGACGCGCCTGCCAGTAACGCAGCAGGCAAAGACGCCGCATCGCAGTCTGCGGATGAACCCGGCAAGCCCGTGCCGGTGAAGAAGGCCCGCAAATCCGCACGCGCCAAACCGCAGCACAAGGCACCTACCCACGGGACGCAGGCTGATGCGCACGGCGGCAAGGATGCGTCGGCGAGCGATGCCCATGCACCCCAAAGCACGAGCCCGGCACAAGCGAACGCAGGTGCCAATGAAGGACATGGCAGCAAGCGTCTGCGCGTCAAGAACCGGAACAATGCTGCTGCGGCCAGCGCCAATGCAACGGATGCCCACGCGACTTCTTCCTCTGCACCAGCGGACAGCGCAGGACACGATGCGCATGCTGCTCCTGCAGCGAGCGCAGCGCATGATGACCATCAGGCCCCCGCTGCTGCAGACAATCATGCGGCACCTGCAGCGGCGTCGGCAGCAGATAAACATGCGGCACCGCCCGCCAAGGCCGGCCATGACGACCATGCAGCCCCAGCGGCAAAACAAGTACCGCCCGCGAAAGATGCGCACGGCAGCAAAGACAGTCATGCAGCGCCAGCGGCGTCTCATCATGACGCGCATGCTGCACCCGCATCGCACGCTGTCGCTGACCCACATGCCGACAGCCACGCGGCGCCTGCCAAGTCGACCACTGCCGAAGCTGCGTCCGACTATTGCAATCCACCGTTGAAATCCGAAGTTGCGGCGCTGTTCGACCGCTGGAATGCTTCGCTGCGCACCGGCGATCCTAAAAAAGTGGTCGCTAACTATGCACCCGGCTCGGTTCTTCTACCCACGGTGTCGAACCGCGCGCGGTTTACTACGGCAGAAAAAGAGGATTACTTCGTGCACTTCCTGGCACGTCGTCCTGAAGGCAGTATTGATGATCGGGTGATTGACGTCGACTGCAACAGTGCCACCGATGCAGGACTGTATACCTTCCGTTTTTCCGACGGCACGATGGTCAAGGCACGCTACTCATTCTCTTATCGCAAGATAGGCTCGCAGTGGCTGATCACGAGCCATCACTCGTCTGCCATGCCTGAAAAACCCGAGGTCACCGCCGAGCACGCGCCTGCGGTTGCGCCCGCTCCCAAACCTGCCGAGCGTGCCGAGCAGGGCTCGCCGGCGAAAGGCTGGGTACGTTATCCTTGATTTCTATCGTCGGCGTTCGCCTTCATTTTTTGAAGGCGTCGTCAACGGGTACCTGCAGGCTATTCACCAGCGCATTGGTCTGACTGGCCATTGCAATCACGGCCAGTAGTTCGGCATGCTGTGCCTCCGTCATGCCTTTGGCGCGCGCAGCTGCGGTATGAGAATGTACGCAGTACTCGCAGCTGTTGGTGGCGGATACGGCGATATAGATAAGTTCCTTGGTGACTGCATCCAGTGCACCGGGCTTCATGACCTGCTGTACCTGAGACCAGACGCCTTGCAGCAGCTCGGGCGAGTGCGCCAGCGCCTTCCAGAAATTGTTCACATCATCGACGCCGCGAACACGCTTGATGTCATCGAAGACTGCGCGCGCTTCGGGACTGGCATCGGCATAGGAAAGCAGTGGAACAGTAGCCATGAGATTTCTCCTTGAGATTGAGGTGGGTCGAGCGTAGCATGCAGCTTCACGGACTTGCCTTTCAGGCATGCTTTGGTCTGATTGGTGAAATTTATTCCTCCTTGTTCTTGATCTTGCAATGGCCGACTAAAATTCAGCTTTGATCGGTCGATTCACTCATTGAACAGGAATTTCATGGACAGCCTTCTCATACGCGATATCCGCGCGCGCGCCATTGTGGCGCCGCTTGCTCGACCTGTCAGAACCGCCTCGGGCTCGGTCGATGTTTCACCGCTGATTCTTCTGGATGTGCTGACCGAGCAGGGCGTGACTGGCAGTGCGTATTTGTTTGGTTATACCCCCGTCATGCTGCGGCCGTTGTTGTCTCTGATTGATGAGATCAAGTCGGATCTGATTGGTAAAGCCGTGGTGCCCGTGGCGCGCATGCAGCAGCTGGAGCAGCGCTATCGTTTGCTCGGCATGCAGGGCTTGCTGGGCATGGTCGCGTCGACGCTGGACATGGCGTACTGGGATGCGCTGGGCAAATCGGTGAACAAGCCCGTGGTTGCACTGCTGGGTGGCGAGGCAAAGCCGGTATGGGCCTACGACAGCTACGGTATGGTGGACCCTGTGCATGATGCCAAAGCGATCGAACGCTCAATGGCGCAGGGTTTTCGTGCGATCAAGATCAAGCTCGGCGATCCGGATGTGCAACGCGACATACACGTCACGCGCGAGATCCGGCAGATGATAGGACCCAAGACGGCGCTGATGGTGGACTTCAATCAGAGCCTGCAACCGACCGAGGCGATTCGACGCATTCAATTACTCGAGCCTTTTGATTTGCACTGGATTGAAGAGCCGGTGGCAGCGGAAGATCTACAGGGACATGCACTGGTCAGAGCGTCCGTCAACGCGAACATACAGACCGGTGAAAACTGGTGGTTCCCGCGCGATGCCGAGCGCGCCATCAGTGCCGGTGCCTGCGACATGATGATGCCGGACCTGATGAAGATAGGTGGTATTACGGGCTGGTTGTCGGTCATGGGTATGGCGCGTGCCGCCTCAATGCCGGTATCGAGTCATTTATTCATTGAGGCCAGCGCTCATGTGCTGGCGGTGACACCGACCTGTCACTGGCTGGAGTTCATGGACTTCGGTTCGGCAGCGCTGGCGCAGCCTTGCCAGATCGTCGATGGCCAGGTGACCGCACAGGGTCCCGGGCTGGGCATGACTTGGAATGAAGATGCCGTAAAGCGTTATGCGTTGAATTAGTGGTCGCCCGGGGTGTCCGCGGTGATCGACAATCTGTACAACAGGAGATTCGTCCAATGAAACACCGGAACCCCATGATCGCTGTCATCGTCAGCATGTTCTGTACTGTGCTGACCCATGCCGAAACTCTGAAGACCAATAACCCCGAGCTTGTGGTCAAGCGCGTGTACTGTGTTGATTACAATTTGGGTGGTGTGCTGGTCAACAAGGGTGATCAACCCTTTCGTGGCAGCTTTTCGGTGGCCGTAAAAGATGAAGAGGGCGATGTGGTCGGCCGCAACAAAATGCGGCTGCGCGTCGGGGCCGAAAACGGTGCGCGTTTTTCTTTTCATTACATCAACACCCTCGATTGCAAAAAG
>JALRCC010000070.1 GCA_023257495.1 Rugosibacter sp.
ATTTTTGATTGGCGGTGGTCGCCGGTTATGAAGTCGGCATACGCGTCGGCGAGTTTCTCGGCCGCTCGCACTACCGCATATTTCACACCACCGGCACGGCAGGCACCCTGGCCGCGGCGGCGGCGGCGGGCTCTCTGCTTGGGCTGAACGCCGAGCAGATGCTGCATGCCTTTGGCTCTGCTGGCACACAGGCTGCGGGCTTGTGGGAATTTCTGCGCGATGCGGCGGATTCAAAACAGTTGCACACTGCACGCGCGGCGGGCAATGGCTTAACAGCCGCGTGGCTGGCGAAAGAAGGGTTCACCGGCGCGCGAAAAATTCTCGAAGGCGCGCAGGGCATGGCCGCCGGCATGTCGCCCGACCCACAGGTGGCGCAGCTGACCGATCGGCTGGGCAGCCGCTGGGCATTGGCGGAAACCTCGTTCAAATTTCATGCTTCCTGCCGCCACACGCACCCGTCGGCAGATGCCTTGTTGCAGGTGATGCAAACGCACGGCTTAGCGGCCAAAGACATCGCCAAGGTGGTTTGCCATGTGCATCAGGCCGCCATCGACGTGCTCGGTCCGGTGGTCGATCCGCGCACCGTGCATCAGGCCAAGTTTTCCATGGGCACCGTGCTGGCACTGGTGGCGCAGTTCGGCTTTGCCGGCCTGGCCGAATTCGACCAGCATTTCAAGGCGGCCGCGACAACGGATTTTTGCCGCCGCGTGAGCATGATGCTCGACGAAGAAGTCGACACCGCCTATCCGGTCCGCTGGATCGGCAAGGTGACAGTAACGACAACCGATGGCCGCACCTTCGATGGGCGCGTGGATGAACCCAAGGGCGACCCCGGCAACACCCTGTCGCGCAGCGAACTGGAAGACAAGGCGCGGCGCTTGGCGGCGTTTTCTGGCGGGGCGAGTCCGGTTGAGATTACGCGCTTGATTCAGTTCGTATGGGCGCTGACTGAGCAGCAAACCATCGGCCGCTTGCTCTGATCGTGCGATGAGTGCAACATCATGATGAGCCATGTGAACGGGGATTTCGTTCAGCGCTCGTTTCTGTTTGTCCCTGGCAATCGGCCGGAGCGTTTCGTCAAAGCGCTGGATTCAGGCGCAGATGCAATCATCATCGACCTGGAAGATGCTGTAGCCGCGGAAGATAAGGCTGTTGCTCGTGCAGCGCTGATGCAGGCTGACTTTACCCGGTCGAACGTGTTGGTTTATGTGCGGATCAATGCAGTAGATACGCCCTGGTTTGTAGAGGACTTGAAGGTGTTGCGGCATGCCGGGATTTGTGGTGTTTTTTTGCCAAAAGCCGAGCATGCCGAAGAGGTAGCGCGAGTGCGTGCGCATACTGCCTGTCGTGTTATCCCGATCATTGAATCGGCGACAGGATTGTTCCATGTGCAGGACGTTGCACGGGCTAGCGGCGTTGAACGGCTGGCCTTTGGTTCGATAGATTTTCAACTGGATCTGAACTGCGATGGTAGCGAGTCGGCATTGCTTTATGCGCGCTCGCAACTCGTCGTTGTGTCGCGCTGGGCCGGTCTATTGGCACCCATTGATGGCGTGACCCTGGCAATGGATGATGAATCGCGCGTGGCGGCAGACGCTGGCCATGCCAAGGAGCTCGGTATGGGAGGTAAATTGTGCATTCATCCGCGACAGGTAAGTGTGGTTAATGCGGCCTGGCAGCCAACAGCAGAAGAAATCATCTGGGCGCGTCAAGTGCTTGCCGCAGGCGATGCAGCCGGGGCCAATGCCGTTGCGGTCGATGGTGTGATGATCGACCGGCCCTTGTTGCTTAAAGCACAGCGGATCATTTCACGAGCGCAGGGCATCGATGGTATGTCAACGAGTAACGGCTAAATTCTTCTTCTGGTGGTGCAGTTGTAATGTGGTAAGTTGGTTATAAAAAATCATGAAACCAAGATTAAAAGGGGGATAAAAATGAAACTGGATAGTCAGCCTATATTGGGAATTGTTGCCAGCGTGCTTGTTGTCAGTGCTTCGTTATGGATATCGGTGTCACTCTCGCCAGAGACCATGCTCACCTGGATCAGCTTGATCTTGGTTGCCATGGTGCCGATGCAGATGGTGATCGGTTTAGCGTGGGGTGGTCAGCACCCTGCCACGATTGCCGCCATGCCAACGCTCACGCGCGGCGTTGCTTTTTCTGTGTTGATGGCAACCGTGGGTGCGGTAGTGGCTTACGTTGCTCATGCCACTGTGGGTGGAGGCATCAGTCCGCCTACGCCATTTGTGAACATGTTTTTGATCCTGGCTGTGCCGATGACTTTAATGTTGATTATTCTCTTTCAGCGCTGGCCTTTTACCCTCTTGCTAGGGGACAGGCCGGTGGCCATTGGTTTTGCACTCCTGATAACAGCCTATGGTCTGGCGTGGGTTGTGTATCAACTGCTGTTTGATTTCAGTTTTTTGCAGCAAGCGCCGTTTTATCAAGCCGCGTTGGACCCGCATGGCAAACTCACTGCATGGTTGCCACTGGCTGCCAGTCTTGGTGGCGTGGTTGCGATTCTGTGCCTGGTGTTGCTCGACTTCTGGCCTCTGTCGTTGTTGGCACAAGCATTTCCTGCCTGCAGGCGGCAACCTGTGTTCGGGATCGTTGCCAGCGTACTCGTTGCCTTGGTCGTAGCTACCTTGTGGTACGTGTTCATTGTTCATCAAGGCATGGATGTGGTGGCGTTCATGGTGCAGGTCTGCGTATCAATGATTTTTGGTATTTTCATCATTTTGGTGACGTTTGAAGGCGCGCCGTTTGTCCGTCTGCCACAACCCTGGCGAGGTCTGGTGTTGATATCCACTGCGGCCTTCTTGGCTGTTGCTTTGCATGCGTTGTATCGAGCCGTTGCGGTGAGCCGCTTTGGTCTGCCAGCGGGTGCCCCGGGTTATGCATTGGAGCTTTGGCTGGCAACAAGTTTGTTGGCAATTACTTTTCCATTGATGGTCGCTTTCGCCAGTTTTTTTAATTTCTGGCCGTTGCGCAAACCTACCTAGATGAGCGCAGCGATGTGAAAGTTTAGACTTGGCTATATCCTTTTTGAGCTGAGTAAGGGGTGATTTATCCTTTTAATCGGCTTATTTAGGTAAAGGTTCATGCTATGCTCTCGGCTTAGAGCGGTTGGAACTCAAGCTTTTCTCAGTTGAGTTTTTACGAGCGTGCCTGTATTGTTTTTGCACTAAGCTAATGGTCTTTTCTATTGCACCACTGTTTGTGCAGTTTGATCAAGGTGTCGTGCTCGGTTTAACGAGATTGGCAAGTTTGATTTTTTTAGGGGGTAAATGATGCTGAGAATTGATAAGGGTTTTCGCAGTTTGATGGGGGGGTGGTTCGCTGTTCCTTGATGGTTATGGCGGTGACACTACTGGCGGGTTGTGCAACAAACAAAGAATTTGAGCCTGCACCCGTAACTGCTGCTGCCAGTGATTACAACTATCACATTGGGCCAGGCGACACCGTCAATATCGTGGTATGGCGTAATCCTGAGTTATCCATGTCTGTGCCTGTTCGCCCTGATGGCAAAATTGCTGCGCCACTGATTGAAGACTTGCCTGCGTTGGGTAAAGACCCTACTACTTTGGCACGTGACGTTGAAAAGGCGCTGGCAAAATTTATTCGTGACCCCGTGGTTACGGTCATTGTTACCCAGTTCGTAGGACCTTACAGTGAACAGATTCGCGTTGTTGGTGAAGCTGCCAAGCCACAAGTGTTGTCTTACAGGCAGAAAATGACGCTGCTTGATGTCATGATTGCTGTAGGCGGTGTGACCGATTTTGCGGATGGCAATGGAGCAACGATTCTGCGCTCAGCCGAAGGCAACAAGCAATATAGCGTGCGCATCAAGGACCTCATCAAGCGGGGCGATGTATCGGCGAACGTCGAGATGAAGCCGGGCGATATCTTGATAATTCCGCGCAGCTGGTTCTGATTGGTATAAAGGGTTTAGTTAATGGATGAGGCTGTTCGGCAGATACGTATTGCACTACGCGGCATGTGGTCGCATCGCTGGCTTGGTGTTGCGGTTGCTTGGGTTGTGGGAGTGGTTGCGGGTGTGGCAATTTTTGTTACTCCCGATCAATACGAGGCTTCCGCACGTATCTATGTTGATACTGATTCTGTTCTAAAACCCTTGTTGGCTGGTTTGGTAGTGCAAGGTAATACAGAACAGAAAATTGCAATCCTGAGCCGAACGCTGATCAGTCGCCCCAATGTCGAAAAGTTGATTCGCATGGCTGATTTGGATTTGGGTTTGAAATCGGTAAAAGATAAAGAGTCGCTGATTGATCATGTGATTGGCACATTGAAAATTAAAGCGGTCGGGCGCGACAATCTCTACATCATCGAGTATCGCGATCCCGTTCCGGAGACGGCTCGTAAAGTAGTGAGTTCGTTGACGACTATTTTTGTTGAGTCAGGGCTGGGAGGGAATCGGAATGATTCGGATTCGGCGCGCAAGTTTATTGATGAGCAAATTAGTTCTTATCAGAAAAAGCTTGAAGTCGCGGAGGGAGGGCTGAAAAAATTCAGGCTTGATCATATTGAAGCGCAGCTTGACAGCGAGAAAGATGGTGGTGGGCGACTGAGTGATTTGAGTAATCAGCTTAGCCAGGCTCGTCTCGAGTTGCGTGAGGCTGAGAATGCCCGTACTTCACTGCGCCAACAAATTGTTGGCGCAGGTGGCGTTGGGGGCGATTCAGGAATGATTGCCGTGCCTGAAATTGATAGCCGTATTGATGCCATGAAGCAGAATTTGGACGTGCTATTGCAAAAGTTTACAGAAGACTATCCTGATGTTCGTGGTGCGCGGCGCGTTATTAAGGACTTGGAAGAGCAAAAAAAACGTGAAATCGAGTCACGTCGCAAGCAGGCAGCTAATAATGCGTCCTCTTTGACCAATAGCGATTCGGTTTCTCCCCAGCTCAAGGCGGCGCTGGTGACGGCTGAAGCACAAATTGCATCATTGCGCGCCCGTGTTGGCGAATATGAGGCGCGTTACGCGCGTGCTGTTGGGCAGGTCAAGCGTCTGCCCGAAGTTGAGGCTGAATATGCTCAGCTTAACCGCGACTATGGCATTCTTAAGGAACCGCTGAACAAGCCGTCAAAAATTGGAGCGACAAATTCAAGTTGAGTTGAAATGACGAATCGACCGGAAA
>JALRCC010000072.1 GCA_023257495.1 Rugosibacter sp.
CATCATTGCCAAAGGCCAGGCTGACATGGTCGCCATTGCGCGTGGTTTTTTGTGGAACCCACGCTGGCCCTGGCATGCCGCCGCTGTATTGGGTGGGCAGGTTAATGCGCCCAGCCAGTATCATCGCTGTTTGCCAGCAGGGGCGCATCGTTTGTTTGGCTAGGGGTTTAATTGCGTTTTAATACGACAATGCCGCTGACAGAAAATCTGTCAGCGGCATTTTTTATAGGCAGGGTTGTAGTGGTTAAGCGACGATGGTTTGTGGCTGATTTGCCTGGCGCGCCTCAATGCGGCCTATTGCAAATACTTGTTCGCCTGCTGCGGCAAGCTGTCGCATGGCTTCATCGGCATCTGCCTTGTCCACAATGACCACCATGCCAATGCCACAGTTGAATACGCGGTGCATTTCGGCATCTGCAACCTGGCCTTCTTTTTGTAGCCATTGGAACAAGGCGGGTTGTGGCCAGGCTGTTGAGTCAATGATGGCGGTAACGCTCTCTGGCAACACGCGTGGAATATTTTCTGTGAGGCCGCCGCCAGTGATATGCGCCATGCCTTTCACGCCTTGCCCGCCGAGCGTTTGCAGCAGACCAAGCAAGGGTTTGACATAAATACGCGTGGGTGCCATGACGGCATCCATGAGCGGCACGCCGCCGAGGGATAGGTTGAGGTCAGGATTTGCGCGCTCGATGATTTTGCGGATCAGGGAATAGCCGTTGGAGTGCGCACCCGACGAGGCCAGCCCGAGCACCACGTCGCCTGGCTGAATTTTTTTACCGTCAATGATCTGTGATTTTTCTACCGCGCCCACGGCAAAACCGGCGAGATCATATTCGCCATCGGGATACATGCTGGGCATCTCGGCTGTCTCGCCGCCGATCAATGCGCAACCAGCCAGCTCGCAACCCTTGGCAATGCCTTCCACCACCGTGGCTGCGGTATTTACCTCCAGATGGCCACAGGCAAAGTAGTCGAGGAAAAACAAGGGTTCAGCGCCTTGCACCAGAATGTCATTCACGCTCATGGCAACCAGGTCTTGCCCGACCGTGTCGTGCCGCTGCCACTGAAACGCCAGCTTGAGTTTGGTGCCGACACCATCCGTACCGGATACCAGCACCGGTTCGCGGTATTTTTTTGAGATTTCAAAGAGCGCGCCAAAGCCGCCGATACCTGCCAGCACTTCAGGCCGCATGGTACGTTTGGCGGCGGGTTTGATGCGTTCGACCAGCGCGTCGCCCGCGTCGATATCGACACCCGCGTCGCGGTAGGTGAGGGATGAATGATGGGCAGGGGCCGGGGAGGTCAAGAGCGATTTCCTTGAAATAGAAGAATGACGAAGCGTAGCGGGGGCGGATGCGCGATAATCGTGCGCCGAACTAAAATCATGCGCATGTGCAAATTCTACCGGAAATGACTTCTACGCAAGCTAACCCTTTGTCGATGTTGCTGTGGGGCGGCGCAATGCTTGCGCTGCTGATTCTCTTGTATCTGCTCTCCCCCATATTGACGCCCTTCGTGCTGGCGGGCATTTTGGCGTATGTTGCGAATCCATTGGTTGACCGGTTAACCCGTCAAAAATTACCCCGTCCGCTTGCTGTGTTGCTGGTAATGGCAGGCATGGGGCTGTTGATTGCCGGGCTTGTGCTGATTGTTTCGCCTTTGCTGGTGGGTGAGATTGGCCAACTGGCTAGCCGTGTGCCCGCCGTGATTGAACAGATTAATCAGCGGTTGTTACCCTGGGTGTCGGCGCACCTGGGCTTTTCAATTCGGCTGGATATGTCGCATGTCAATCAGCTTCTGGCGGGGAATTGGGATGTCATTCAGCCGTTGCTCGGGCGGGTTTTCACGTCTGCCAAAGAAGGTGGCATCGTATTTTTTGGGGTGCTGATGACCTCATTGCTGGTGCCTGTCGTGATGTTTTATCTGCTGCTGGATTGGCACGGCATTGTGGCACGCTGGGTGACTTATGTGCCGCATCGCTGGCAACCCAAGTGCATCGCGCTGGCTGGCGACATTGACGCCGTGCTCGCCCAATATCTGCGCGGACAAATGTTGGTGATCCTGCTTCTGGCGGTGTATTACAGTACCGCACTATGGTTGGCGGGCATCCCCTCGGCGCTCTCCATTGGTGTGGTGACCGGCTTGCTGGTTTTCATTCCCTATCTGGGTTTTGCAACCGGCTTTGGCTTGGCATTGCTGGTAGCCGTGATCCAGTTTTCTGGCCTGCAACCGATTGTTGCCGTACTCGTCATTTACGGCATCGGCCAGTTGCTGGAAAGCTTTTTACTCACGCCTTATCTGGTTGGCGAGCGCATTGGCTTACATCCCCTGGCGGTGATTTTCGGCCTTCTGGCATTCGGTCAGCTGTTTGGTTTTTTTGGTGTCCTGCTGGCCTTGCCTTTATCCGCCATCCTCGCCGTGGCCTGGCGTGAAGTGCGTGCCGCTTATTTGGCCAGCCGCTTTTATCAGCACACGACGTGAGCACTTTGCCTGATATGACCATGAGTTTGTCAGCCAGTTTGCCAACCGCTGCGCAGGGCAGTGTCGGCATCCCCTCTCGCCCCCAGCAACAGCTTTTGCTGGATCTGCAACTAGAGCCATTGCCGACGCTGGAGCGTTTTATCGTAGGTAGCAATGCCGAACTTTTGGCACGGCTGCGCACCTTGACTGATCCGCATCATTTTGACGCGGTATACCTTTGGGGAGTATCCGGTTGTGGCAAAAGCCATTTGTTGAAAGCCACGGCACACGCCGCGAGCGCATCGCGCCCTATCGTTTTTTTAGATGCCGAAAAAGTCGGCGCTGGCATGACGGCGGCCAGTGGCAGTCTGCTGGTTATCGACGACATTCATGCTTTGGATGAGGCAGGGCAGCGCGCCTTGTTCCAGCTCTACAACGCTGCACGTTACCTGGGCTTGGCTTTGTTGCTTTCCGGTACGACATCACCTTTGCAACTGCATCTGCGTGAGGACTTGCGGACCCGCATCGGCCAGATGTTGATTTACGAAGTGCAACCGTTAAGTGATGAAGAAAAAGCTGCTGTCCTTCTGCAACACGCTCAGGTGCGCGGCATGGTCATGGAGCCTGCTGTCGTGCAGTATGTCTTGCGGCATGGTCGGCGTGATTTGTCCTCACTCATGCACATGCTGGATAACCTGGACCGTATCTCGCTCGAACAGCATCGTGCGCTCACTGTGCCGCTCGTGCGTGAAATCATGCAAACCACTTTAGCTTATTAACCGATCTGTCTATGAATGCCATGGCCACCCCTCTGAACCTTGCTCTGTTTGATCTGGATAACACCTTGCTGGCAGGCGATTCTGATTTTGAATGGGCGCAGTTTTTAATCGCCAAAGGCGTACTCGATGCCGAGTTGCATGCGGCCATGAACGAAACGTTTTTTCAGCAATACAAAGAAGGCACATTGGATATTCACGAATTTCTGGATTTTCAGCTTGCACCGCTCGCACGCCACAGCCGTGCCGAACTGGATGCCTGGCATGCTGAATTCATGACCCTGCACATTCGCCCCCTCATCACCGCCGCCGCTCGGGAGCGCGTGGCACAGCATGCAGCCAAGGGCGATTTGCTGGCGCTTGTGACGGCGACCAACAGTTTTGTTACCGGCCCCATCTGCCGTGAGTTGGGTATTCCGCATTTGATTGCCACCGTTCCTGCACAAGCATCCGGTATGTTTTCCGGCCAGCCGCGTGGCTTGCCTTCCTTTCGCGAAGGCAAAGTGACCCGCGTAGAGGCCTGGCTTGAGTCGCTTGGCCTGTGGTGGGGCAGCTTTGGCGAATCCTGGTTTTACAGCGATTCGCATAATGATCTGCCTTTACTGGAAAAGGTCACGCACCCCGTGGCGGTGGATGCTGATGACACGCTCAAGGCCACTGCCGCTGCACGCGGCTGGGCACAGATCAGTTTGCGTGACTAGTTTCTAGCCATACCTAGCCCACCCTTAGTTCACCCCTTGGCTGGCGAGGTATTCCTCGTAGGTGCCGCGGTAATCGACGATGCTTCTATCGGTCTTGATCTCGATGATGCGCGTGGCGAGCGATGAGACGAACTCACGGTCGTGCGAGACGAAAATCAGCGTGCCGGTAAATTTATCCAGCGCGGTATTGAGTGACTCAATGGATTCCATATCGAGGTGGTTGGTCGGTTCATCCATCAATAGAACATTGTTTCTGAGCAGCATGAGTTTGCCAAACAGCATGCGGCCTTGCTCACCACCGGAAATGACATTCACCGATTTTTTGGCATCGTCGCCAGAAAATAACAAGCGACCCAGCGTGCCACGAATCAGGGTTTCCACGTCCCCACCTTCATAGCCGCCCTCGCGCACCCATTGCGTAATCCATTCGGTGAGCGGCATATCGCTGGCAAAGTCCGCCGCATGATCCTGGGCAAACACGCCGGGGCGGGCTTTTTCAGCCCATTTGATGTGACCGCCCTGGGGAATCAGGCCGCCTAGTTTTTCCCCCGCCAAGAGGCGCAACAGCGTGGTTTTACCCACGCCGTTCTCGCCGATGATGGCCACTTTATCGCCCGCTTCGATGGTCATTGATAGCGACTTGATGATGGGCTGGGTTGGATCATAGCCAAAACGCAAATTCTCGATTTCACACGCCAGACGATGCAGTTTTTCTTTCTCGTCAAAGTCAAAGCGTATCCATGGATACTGGCGGGAAGAGGGCTTGATGTCTTCGGGCTTGATTTTCTCGATCAGCTTTAAGCGGCTGGTCGCTTGTCGTGCCTTGGACTTATTGGCCGAAAAGCGGCGCACGAAATCCTGCAAGTCCGACACGCGCTCTTTGGCCTTGGTGTTGGCCGCCATCTGGCGCTCCCGCGCAACGGTCGAGGCTTCCATGAAGTCATCATAATTGCCGCCATACACCTTGATGGTGCCGTAATCCAGATCAGCCATATGGGTGCATACCTGGTTCAGGAAGTGCCGGTCATGCGAGATGATGATCATTGTGCTTTCGCGCTGATTGAGGATGTCTTCCAGCCAGCGGATGGTGTTGATGTCGAGGTTATTGGTCGGTTCATCGAGCAGCAAAATATCCGGGTTGGCGAACAGCGCTTGGACGAGCAGCACGCGCAGCTTCCAGCCCGGCGCGACTTCACTCATCGGCCCCATGTGTTGCTCTATCGGAATGCCTGCGCCCATCAGTAGCTCGCCTGCACGCGACTCGGCCGTATAGCCATCGTATTCGGCAAATTTGCCCTCCAGCTCGGCGGCGCGCATGTAGTCGTCTTCGGTTGCCTCCGGGTTGGCGTAAATCGCATCGCGCTCACTCATGCACGCCCACATCTCTGCGTGACCCATCATCACGACGTCGAGCACACGCATTTCTTCGTAAGCAAACTGATCCTGCTTCAAGTAAGCCATGCGCTCGCCTGGATCCATCGATACATTCCCGGCAGAGGACTCCAGAACACCGGCCAAAATCTTCATGAAGGTGGTTTTGCCGGAGCCGTTCGCCCCGATCAAGCCATAGCGGTTACCCTCGCCGAATTTGACGGATACGTTTTCAAACAATGGCTTAGAGCCAAACTGGATGGTGATATTGGATGCGACAAGCATGGGGTAATAACCAAAGGGAAGGCGATAAAAGATGCCTCGTGGAGGCAATGAAGCTCCGTATTCTACTGCCCGTAAAGCGGTCGGCATAGGGCAGCGGTAGAATGTCCGGATGCTTAACGCTGCCCATCTTGCCTGTTCCCGTGGCGAACGCCGCTTGTTCGCGGATGTTTCTTTCTCGCTGGCCGCGGGCGAATGGTTGCATGTGCAGGGTGAAAATGGGGCGGGGAAAACCAGTTTGCTGCGTTTGCTGGTCGGCTTATCGCCTGCCGATGCGGGGGAGATTCACTGGCGTGGGGCGCTGGTGGGCGGGATGAAAATCACGCCCGAGGCGGCTGATTTTCGGCGTGAATTGCTTTACCTCGGCCATCATGCAGCGGTGAAAGACGAACTGAATGCGCTGGAGAATTTGCGCTTTTCAGCGGCGATTGATGGCTTGGCCTTCGATCAATTTAAAGCCTTGGCAGCATTGCAGCGTCTGGGTTTGCGCGGGCGGGAGTTCTTGCCGGTGCGGGTCTTGTCGGCGGGGCAAAAGCGGCGAGTGTTGCTGGCGCGTCTGCTCACGCGTCCTGCGGCCGTGTGGGTGCTGGATGAAGCGTTCAATGCGCTGGATGGTGACGCGGTGCAATTACTGGGCGCGTTGCTGAATGAGCATTTGGCTGCAGGGGGAATGGCTGTTCTCACGAGCCATCAGCCCTTGCCTTTGCCGGTCGGTCGGGTACTGGTTTTATGAACGCGCTCATGGCGACGGCACGGCGGGATTTGCTACTGGCTTTGCGCCGCCGTGCGGATGTGCTCACGGTGATATTCTTTTTTGTGATTGTGGTGAGCCTGTTCCCATTAGGCATTGGGCCTGAGCCTGCGCTGCTGAAAAAAATCGCCCCCGGCGTGCTGTGGGTGGCCGCTTTGTTAGCGACGCTCTTGGGGCTACCGCGCTTGTTTCATGCGGATTATCTGGATGGCACGCTAGAACAGATGGCTCTCTCACCGTCGCCCTTGGCGCTCTTGATTGCCGGTAAAATGCTTGCCCACTGGCTGCTGTGCGGTTTGCCGCTGGTGATTCTGGCACCTATCCTGGGTTTGCAGTTTGGTCTGGATGCTGCC
Organism: Rugosibacter sp.; assembly: GCA_023257495.1. The sequence goes on from JALRCC010000072.1 coordinate 6,695, forward strand.
AGTTTGGGTATATTGAGTTTTTCCTTGTTGCTTGGTACACCGTTGCTCTCGTTCATTGGTGCGATGGGTGCTGCGCTCACCTTGGGGGTGCGCGGTGGCGGGGTGTTGCTGGCGGTGCTGGTGTTGCCTTTGTATATTCCGCCGCTGATTTTCGGTGCGGGTGCAGTCGCGGCGCAAAGTGCGGGTTTGGGTGTGGAGGGACATTTGTCGCTGCTGGCCGCTTTGTTGGCGCTGGCGGTTTTTTTTGCGCCTTGGGCAACCACGGCGGCGTTAAGGATTGCGCTGGAATGATGAGTGGTTATTCACGATTGACTAAGGTGTTTCCCGCCGTGCTGCCAGCGCCGACTTTTTTGAAAAGACTATGAATCTTATTAACTGGTTTCGCTATGCCAGCCCGCAAAGTTTTTATCCGCTGGCCGGACGCATGATTCCGCTGTTCTGGATTTTGGCACTGCTGTTTGGCGCGTCGGGTTTGTGGGTGTCGTTTTTCGTGGCGCCCACGGACGCCCAACAGGGCGAGGGTTATCGCATCATCTTTGTGCATGTGCCGGCTTCCTGGATGTCGATGGTGATTTATCTGGCCATGGCGTTTTGGGCGGGGCTGGGTTTGGCGCTCAATACCCGGCTATCGAGCATGATGGCGCAAGCCTTGGCACCTACCGGCGCGTTGATGGCGGCGTTAAGTCTGGTGACGGGGTCATTTTGGGGCAAACCGATGTGGGGTACGTGGTGGGTGTGGGATGCGCGGCTGACATCTGAGCTGATTTTGTTCTTTTTGTATGTAGGTTTTATGGCATTGCAGTCCGCCATTGACGATCCTCGTCGGGCAGATAAAGCAGGGGCTGTGCTGGCTTTGATCGGTGTGGTGAATGTGCCGATTATTTATTTTTCCGTGACGTGGTGGAACACGCTGCACCAAGGTTCAAGTATTAACTTGACGCGTGCGCCGTCGATGGCGCAGACCATGCTCTGGGGCATGTTGCTCATGGCCTTGGCGTTCTGGATGTATTCGATTGCGGTTTCTTTGCTGCGCCTGCGCGCCATCATGCTGGAGCGTGAGCGTCATTCCGAATGGGTAAAAAATGCACTGGAATAGTATCGGCGAGTTTTTCGCCATGGGTGGTTACGGTCTGTATGTGTGGGGCAGTTTTGGCGCGTGCGCTTTGCTGCTGGTGATGGAACCTTTATTGGTAAAACAGCGTCTGAGGGCTGTGCACCGGTTGTTGCGTCATGAACGGTTGGCTGAATCTCTGGAAAAAAAATACCCATGAAACCTCGTCATCAACGGATCACCCTAATTTTGGGTGGAGTGGCCGCCTTGGCCGTGGCCGCTTTTTTTGTCTTGCGAGCATTGAATAGCAATATCGCTTTATATGTAACGCCCACCGATGTGCTGGCAGGCAAGTCACCAGACGCCCAGGCGTTCCGCATGGGCGGCATGGTGAAAGACGGTTCGGTGAAGCGTGAGGGTATGACCACACGCTTTATTTTGACCGACACCGCAAAAGATATTCCGGTGGCTTACACCGGCATCCTGCCGGATTTGTTCCGTGAAGGCAAAGGTGCTGTGGTGCAAGGCAGGCTAGAAAAAAATGGTGAATTTATTGCCAGTGAAGTATTGGCCAAACATGACGAGAACTACATGCCACCAGAAGCCAAACACGCCATTGAGCAAGCACAAAGCAAACAAGCAGGCAAGCTGCAGGGAGTAAAGCAATGATTCCTGAACTCGGCCATTTTGCATTGATCCTCGCCTTTATCGTGGCGCTGTTACAAGGAGTCTTGCCGCTGATTGGCGCGCAACGCACCAGTCGACGATCGGCAGAATGGATTGCGCTGGCGCGGCCGGCGGCGCAAACGCATTTTTTGCTGTTGGTGGCGTCAATTGCCTGTCTGGCGTACAGTTTTCTGACCAGTGATTTTTCCGTCGCCTATGTGGTGCAAAACTCCAATTCCCGGTTACCGGATGCCTATAAATTTGCGGCAGTCTGGGGTGGCCATGAGGGCTCCCTGTTGCTCTGGGTAGTGATGCTCGCTGCCTGGGGCGCGGCAGTTTCCGTGGCATCGCGCAGCTTGCCGGATGTGATGGTGGCGCGGGTGATTTCCGTGCTTGGTTTGGTGAGTGTAGGCATGCTGGGTTTTATCTTGTTCACTTCAAACCCGTTTGACCGTGTCTTGCCTGGCCTGGTTGAAGGCCGTGATTTGAACCCCTTGCTGCAAGACCCTGGCCTGGTGTTTCATCCACCCATGCTGTACATGGGCTACGTTGGATTCTCGGTGGCCTTCGCCTTCGCGATTGCTGCGATGCTCGGCGGCCGGGTCGATGCGGCCTGGACGCGCTGGGCCCGCCCCTGGACCG
>JALRCC010000083.1 GCA_023257495.1 Rugosibacter sp.
TGGGCTTTGCGGAATTGCTCGGCGTCCTGATGTTTCCCGGCCTGGAACGCGCATTCGTTTACGTCCTCGTGGCGCTGGTGATGGCGCTCAAACCTTCCGGGCTGTTCGGGCGGCCCCGGGAGGGTAGCGCATGAAAAACAAGCAGTCCTATTTTCTCATCCATTTCGCATGCCTCATGCTGTTGATAGTCTTGCCTTGGGGGTCAGACACTTTTTTCAGTAGCTATTTTTTAGATGTGGCAACCCGTGTTTTGATCATATGGATCGCCTTGCTGGGCTTTGATCTATTGGCCGGTTATGCGGGATTGGTGTCCTTGGGATATGCGATGTTTTTTGGCCTAGGTGCTTATGGCGCAGCCATGAGTTTGCAAGCGGGCCTGAGCATATTGCCGTTGGTGCTGTTGATTGGCATAGCCAGTGCAGGCCTGCCATCATTGCTGGTCGGTTATTTCAGTACCCGTTCTAGGGGGATTTATTTCATATTGGCAACCCTGGTATTTGCCGAAGCAGCGTTTCAATTGGTTTTAAACGGTGGCAGCGTTACCGGTGGTCGAAACGGCATCTTTAGCATCCCCAAAACGCCCTTCAACCTGGCATGGTGGCAAGTTGATTGGGCCGAACCCTTCAGTGCCTACTACCTCGCTTTACTGGTCTTTGCGATGGCTTACCTGACAGCTCGAAAAATTGTCGGCTCACCTTTCGGGTCCGCCTTGGCAGCGATCAAAAGTAATGAAGATCGAACTGCGTTTTTGGGATATGACGTAGCGGCCGTTAAAAGGCGTATTTTTGTCGTCTCGAGTTTGTTTGCAGGTTTGGCCGGGGCTTTATGGGCGCATCACCAGTCTTATGTTTCACCGGAATTGCTGCATTGGACTTTTTCAGGGCAAATGTTAATCATGACCTGGTTGGGTGGTGCAGGAACCTTAGTCGGCCCCTTGATTGGGGGTGCGGTATTGACGCTTATGGCCGATGTGCTCAGTTCGGTCATGAAAAACTGGCTGATCATTTTCGGGTTGCTGTACATCCTGGTCGTGATGTTTTCGCCCAAAGGTTTATGGGGCCTGCTTTTGAAATTGAACAACAGGCGGCGCCCATGATGATCTTGCAAACCAAGGGGCTAACTAAACGCTATGGTGAACTGACTATTGTCGACCGGGTCGATCTAAATGTCACTGCCGGCACCAGACACGCAATTATCGGGGCCAACGGCGCAGGGAAATCATCACTGTTTCACCTGATTACTGGCAGGTTGAATCCGACGTCGGGAAATGTCTTATTCAACGGTGAAGATATCACCGGCAGGAGTGCACATAAAGTGGTTAAGTGTGGACTATCCCGGTCATTTCAAATTACGAATATTTTTGTTGAGTTAACTGCTCGCGAGAACTTGCGACTCGCATTTCAAGCGGCTTACGCTTACACCAGCATCTGGTCCGGTCTGAAAATCATGCGCGCCAGCGCCGAAAAAGCACAGGCCTTGATTGAAAGCTTGCGACTGCATTCTGTCGCTGACCAAATCGCAGGCACTTTGTCCTATGGGGATCAGCGCCGTCTAGAAATTGGTCTTGCACTGGCAGCTGAGCCAAAACTTTTGCTACTTGATGAGCCCATGGCCGGGATGTCACAGTCGGCAGCGAATGAGATGCTCGCATTATTAAGAGCGATCCCACGAAGCATTACCTTGCTATTGATTGAGCACGACCTAGATATGGTGCTTAAACTTTCAGACCATATAACGGTGCTGCATCGGGGCCAGGTTCTCGCTGAGGGCGGACCCGCAGAAATACAGAACGATTCGCGCGTCCAAGAGGCCTACCTCGGAAAACCTATCGCGCCCGAAAACCTGAGTGCTCTCCATGCTTGAACTGACTAAGGTCAACGCTTTTCACGGCCTTAACCACGTGCTGCGCGACGTCAGTATGCGCGTGAACCAAGGCGAGATCGTTTCTTTACTAGGTCGCAATGGCGCAGGAAAAACGACAACGATCGAAACTATTGCAGGGTTAATTAAGCCTACCGCGGGAAGCATACGAATGGGCGAACATCTGCTCTCCACTATGCATAGCTTCGCTATTTGTAAAAGTGGCGTTGGTTGGGTTCCGCAAGGTCGCCGCCTGTTCCCAGAACTCACGGTGAATGACAACATTCGACTTGCGGTTTTAAAAATGCCTAGTACTGAACGTGCTTCTGGTCTGCAAAAAGCCTACGACATGTTTCCTGTGCTGGCTCAACGTATGACGACACTTGCATCCAATTTGTCAGGTGGGGAACAGCAAATGCTTGCTATTTCGCGTGCTGTTATTGGCGAACCCAGATTGGTACTGATGGATGAACCCTCGGAAGGCTTGTCTCCGGCCATGGTGGCTGAATTGGCTGTAGTTATCAAAAGTGTGGCTGCCCAAGGTGTTGCCGTGCTGTTGGCGGAGCAAAACATACACATGGCTTTGGCGATTGCAAGTCGCCACTACATCCTAGACAAAGGTCAGGTCTGTTACAGCGCGCAGACCGATGAATTGAATCGGCGACCCGATGTTCTTTTGAATTTTTTAGGAGTAAGCACCAAATCTTTCGTTCCAGTTAGCTAATCCGTCCAGCATCGCACCAGGGCAAAGAAGCAAATTGTCCGAAGTGCTTAACCCATTTTTTTAACAGGAGAATCTCATGGGCTATATCGTCAACTCAATTGATCCCCACAAAACTGCCATGATTGTGGTAGATATGCAAAATGATTTTGTCGCCAAAGGCGCACCCATGGAAACGCCGTTGGCACGCGCCATGGTTCCGGTGCTGGCGGACGCATTGAAGTTTTGCAGGGAAAAAGGAATCAAGGTTATTTACACCACACATTGCCATCGCAGCGATGGGTCGGATATGGGCTTATTCGATGATCTTTATGCCCCTATAGCAACCCGAGCGGGTCTCGTGGACAACACCCCAGGCATAGAAATTTACCCAGAACTAAAACCTGCACCCGGTGAGCACGTAGTAAAAAAACACCGCTATAGCGCCTTCTACGGCACGGACATGGACATCATTCTTCGCCAGTGGGGGATAGAGACCGTGATCGTGTCTGGTACCACCACGGAAAACTGCTGCCACGCGACCGCTCGCGACGCCATGTTCCACGACTATAAAGTGGTGTTTCTATCAGACGCGACAGCCACTTATGATTATCCAGATGTCGGCCAGGGTGGTATGAAAGCTGAAGATCTGCATCAGGCCTGCCTGATCGTTCTGGCTTTTTCCACTGCGGATGTGATGACAGTGGAAACCTTTAAGAGCCGAGTCTTGTAGAGGCGTTATTTGACAGGCTTGGGTGAGTGGCCGGAAGACCTTGAGCGACCGGCACCGGTCCACTTGCGAGAACGCACCAAGGTGTCATTGGGGCCCTCACCAAATAGCTGCTTGTAATACTGGCTGAAGCGACCTAAGTGAAAAAAACCAAATTGCAGCGCAATGTCTGTTACCTTGGTCTCTTGATCGGCATCAAGCAATACTTGGCGGACTTTGTGCAAACGAATATTACGCAAATATGCGCCTGGGGTCATGCTGTGCGCCTGCTGAAATCGGGCTTGCAAAGCGCGCACACTCACGCCTAGTTCGGCTGAAATATCAGACACCGTAATGGGCTCACCTGCATGCGCATGCATGAACTGCTCCGCCTGGCGTAACAGGCGCGGCTGGTAGCTGCGGTCTGGCTTGGACAAGGCATCGGAGTAGTTATGCGGGTGCCATTGCAAAACCAAGTTCAGAACATACTCTTGCAATCCTGCCAGCGCAGCTGTGGGAAATCCGCCTGAGTCATCAGAAAGTTTCTCAAGCAAGGGTAAGGTCAAGGCCCACGTCTGTTCTAATTTTGGATGGAAAGTAGAGAGCTCAAACTGCAAGTCTTGATCGAGCGCATAGCCTAAATACCGGCTGCAAAGTTCTTGCAGACGATCAAAATCCAGTTGTAATGATGACTGTAAAAATCCGTCATCAAAATTCAGCTTGGTACCAATATTGGCAGACA
>JALRCC010000103.1 GCA_023257495.1 Rugosibacter sp.
TCCAGGTCGCGCAGCTGATGCCCAAGAGCGGCCACATGGCGAACAACCACGCCAAGGTCGCCGCGGCAGCCATCGTGGCGCAGCTGTCGGGCTTTGACCCGAACCCGCAGCCGATGCTGACCAATACCTGCTACAGCTTCATCGACGACAAACATGTGGTTCATGTAGCCAGCGTGCACGAATATTTGAACACCGAGCGCACCTTCAAAGTAGTCGCCGGTTCAGGCGGTGTCAGCGCAGGTCCCACCGAGCGCGAGGGCAGCTACGCAAACAATTGGGCCCGCACCATCTGGTCCGACATGCTGGAGTAATTGATGAGAAAAATACTTGCTCTGATCCTGTCGCTCACCGTGTGCCTGATAGCCACGGCAGAGAACGCACCCATGGCGATAGAGAACGGTGGGCGAATGGAGTTCATTCATGCTGCACGCACGGGCAAGCTCAGCGCAGAACAGAAAGCCGCGCTCGAATTACGACTGAAAGCCGAGTGCAGCCAACCATCCAACCCTATCACGCAGGGCATGATAGAAACTCGTGGTCCAGGCAAGTGCATGGCCTTTGTACGACATCAGTGTGCCTGTTCAGATTGCGATATGCCGACGTACTGCTTCCCGGATAACGAACGCTGAACGGCTAAAAAAAATCCGCTGCTGGCGCGGGAACGAGGAGAGAAACCCTTGCGCAGCAGCGGATGTGGCTCAGTAACAGCTCGTCAAACCATCAAAACGCGTACTTCATACCCAGTTGCACGGTGCGCGGCATGCCAACCTGGATGCCACGGGTGCGATCGACGATGTAAGTTTTATCGGCGAGATTTTTTCCCGATATGAAAAAAGTCGCATTCCCCAATGTGTAATTTGACACCACATTCCAGATACCGTAGGCATCGATCAAACCGGTCTGCCCGTTGCTGCCTGCTGTCGCAGAAACCGTATTGCTGAAATCCGAGTATTGCTCGCCGACGTACACATACTCCAGGCGCGCGTTCCAGCGCTCCGGTGCGCGGTAACCCAGAGTGATCGTGGCCAGATAGGCTGGCGCATAAGGTAGTCTTTTACCCGCACCCGATCCCGTCACGGCAGAACCACTGTTGACTTGAGAAGGGCTGTAAAAGGTGGAGGACTGTTCAGCCGTGGGCAAATAAGTCAGAGACAAGCGCGTGAACAGATTACCGGGCAATTGCGACGTCATTCTGTCCCACTGACCTGCTGCCTCGACACCCTGCATCAAGGCCTTGCCCTCAGAGTAATTCGTCGTGCCACCGGCGATGCTGCCTACCGCGACCAGATTACTGAAATCATTTCTGAACAGTGCCACATCCAGCATGATTTGCTCGCTGGGCTTGGAGCGCAGGCCGAACTCTGCATTGACACTCTTTTCCGCATTCAAATCAATGCTCAAGCCCTGCTGGGTAAATGAATCTTCCACACGGGGCGGACTAAAGCCACGATGCACGCCACCGTAGAGCGTGTTGCGATCATCCAACTGATAGGTTACGCCGACGCCGGGAATGACTTCGGTGAAAGAACGCACGTAGGCGCCGCTATCAGCCCCGGTACCATTGTCATCGGCAGCATAAAAGGTACGCTTGTTGCGAATGTTTTCAATCCGAACGATAGGCGTGACCGCCATGCGCTCTGTGAGCTGCGTGCGGTTGGAGACAAAGCCCGATACGGCTTCGGTCTGACGACGCTGATTTTCGGCAGTGGTCGAACCTTGATCGAGTAGGTAGTTACTGTACGTTGTGTAGTTGATTTGTCGGCGCCGCTGGTTCTCGTACTGAAATTTGATGCCGTATTCCAGATCGTTCTGCAGGCCCCATCCTTGATAGCGGGTCATCATGC
>JALRCC010000124.1 GCA_023257495.1 Rugosibacter sp.
CATAGGACCCAGAAGATAGGCCAGGCGACTTTGCGTCCCACGACACCAAGCGACGGCTGATCGGGAGTGGTTTGGTTCATGGGGCCTAACGTAAAGTGGACACACAAAGCGGTGTATATTTTGGTCGTTGCAGGTGTCTAACTGGGTTCATCTTGATTTATCTCATTGAAAAAACTACCTATATTGAAATCATATCCTGAAATGCCGATTCAAGACACCCCGATGATCAATTTGCCACCCAAACTGCTTGATCAGGTGCGTGATCAGTTGCGGGTAAAACATTACAGCATCCGCACCGAGCACGCTTATGTCGATTGGATTAAACGCTTTATTCTTTTTCATGGCAAGCGTCATCCGCAGGAAATGGGGGCACCGGAGCTGGAAGTGTTTCTGACCGATCTGGCGGTGCGCGGCGGCGTATCGGCCTCGACACAGAATCAGGCGCTCTCGGCCGTGCTTTTTCTTTATCGCGAGGTGCTGAAAATCGATTTGCCGTGGCTGGATAACGTGATACGTGCAAAACGGCCACAACGGCTGCCTGTTGTGTTGACGCCGGTCGAGGTACGTGCGGTGCTCGAGCGCATGGACGGTGTGTATGCGCTGATGGGCAGGCTACTTTATGGCACCGGCATGCGTCTGATGGAATGTGTTCGCTTGCGAGTGAAGGATGTGGATTTTGGCCGCAATGAAATCCTGATTCGCGATGGCAAGGGCGGCAAGGACCGGGTGACGATGCTGCCGTCCGCCGTAGCGGCACCGCTGGCCGACCATCTACAACGCCGCCGTGTGATCTTCGAGGATGATCTGGCGGCAGGCAAGGCCGAGGTCTGGTTGCCGGATGCGCTGGCAAAAAAATATCCCGGCGCGGGAACCGAATGGGCCTGGCAATATGTGTTCTGTTCCGGCAGCTATTCAATCGATCCGCGCAGTGGTCGCGTGCGCCGCCACCATATCGACGAAAAGCTTTTGCAGCGGGCCATGAAAAAGGCAGTGACTGCTGCACGGCTGACTAAACCGGCGACGCCGCACACTTTGCGCCACTCTTTCGCCACCCACCTGTTGGAAGGCGGCTACGACATCCGCACGGTGCAGGAGTTACTGGGACACTCGGACGTTTCCACCACGATGATCTACACGCATGTGCTGAATAAAGGCGGGCGCGGGGTGACAAGCCCGCTGGATCGGCTGTGATGCAAAAACTCGGCGATGGTAATACGGCGTGGTATGTGCCCTTGCTCAACCGGCGCATGCTGCTCTGCGTGTTCACGGGTTTTTCTTCTGGCATGCCGTTGTATCTGCTGTTGAATCTGCTGCCAGCCTGGTTGCGTTCGGAGGGGGTTAATCTCAAAACCATCGGCTTTTTTGCGCTGATTCAGTTTCCCTACACGTGGAAGTTTCTCTGGGCGCCGCTGCTGGATCGTTATATTCCCCCGCTGGGGCGGCGGCGTGGCTGGATGCTGATAACGCAGATCGGCTTGTTGTGTTCGATTGCTGCGCTGGGGTTTTTATCGCCTGCGGTGGCGCTCGGTTCCGTGGTGTGGCTGGCGATTTTTATCGCGCTGTTTTCAGCGACACAGGATATTGCGCTGGATGCCTATCGGCGCGAGATTTTGCCTGAGGCAGAGCTCGGCCTGGGCAACTCGGTGCATGTCAATGCGTATCGCATCGCCGGGCTAGTGCCGGGCTCACTGTCGCTGATTCTGGCCGATCATCTGCCCTGGACTCAGGTGTTCATGATCACGGCGTTGTTCATGCTGCCGGGATTGCTGTTGGCGTTGTTTGCCGCTGAGCCGTCGATTGCCAAAAGCGCGCCGAAGACCTTGCGCGAGGCGGTGGTAGAGCCTTTTCATGAATTCATTCATCGCGCAGGCTGGCGTGAGGCGGTGCTGATTCTGGCGTTCATCTTTTTGTACAAGCTGGGCGACTCGATGTGCACGGCGCTGGCGACGCCGTTTTATCTGGATATGGGGTTTGCCAAGTCGCAGATCGGTGTGGTGGCCAAAAATGCCGGTTTGTGGCCGGCGGTGATTGGTGGTTTGCTGGGCGGCTTGTGGATGGTAAAGATTGGCATCAACCGCGCGCTATGGCTGTTCGGCGTGGTGCAGTTGTTGTCGATTTTCGGCTTTGCCTGGCTGGCCTGGCTGGGCCCGCGCGCTGCGGTGGGGGCGGCGGAACTCGCTCAGCTGGCGCTGGTGATTGGCTTTGAGGCGCTGGGCGTGGGGCTGGGCACGGCGGCGTTTGTGGCGTTTATTGCCCGCGCAACCAACCCGTTGTACACCGCCACGCAGTTTGCTTTATTCACCAGTCTGGCGGCTGTTCCGCGCACGTTTATCAATGCGACAACGGGCGTGCTGGTGGAGCAGATGGGGTGGATGGGTTTCTTTTTATTGTGCATGGCGCTGGCAGTGCCGGGAATGCTGCTGCTGGTGAAGGTGGCACCCTGGGGTGCTCAGGATGCGGCTACAGCGCATGCACCCGGTCGCCCCGCGTAAAGCCCAATAAGGGTTGCGGCATGCCGCGCCCCAGCGCAATGACTTTGAATAGCTCGCCCATTTCGTTAGGCGAGAGCAGCACGCTGACGGCGCCAGTAGTCCGTAAATTCGTTCGTAAATTCGCACGTGAATCCACGCTTGATTGCATGCCGGGGGTGCTTGTCGCCGTGTCATCATCGCCGACTTTTTCTTCCCCCATTTTTTGTAGCAATTCGCCCATGCCACAGTTGATCAAAAACTGCGCCTGGCTGGTATAGCCCAGCACGCTTAACCCTGCGTCAAACCCGGCTTCGGCAACCGCTGTGAAATCGACATGCGAGGTGATGTCGGACAAGCCGGGATACCAGAAGGGGTCATCATGCACGCGATGCCGGTAATGGCAGCGCACCGTGCCGCCATCGCGTTGCGGGTGATACAGCTCGTGGCGGGGCAGGCCGTAGTCGAGCAGAATCATCGCGCCCTGGCTCAAGCGCTGCGCCAACTCGGCAACCCAGGCGCGCACCGCCAGACTGATCTCGCTGCGATAAGGTGCCGCCACGGGCAAGATTTTTGCGGCGTCAATCAATGCCTGGCTGGCAGGGCGTTCTGCGAATGTTAACTGTTCGCCGCTGGTGTTTTCGGCCAGTGCCACGCCGCGCTCAAACAAGCCGTTTTCACGCCAGCACACAGTGTGCGTGGGCATGGCGTCGAGCACTTCGTTGCCGATCAGGCAGCCTGAGAATGTTTCGGGCAGCGTATCCAGCCAGTGCACGCGATCAAGAAATTGTGGTGCGTGCCGGGCAAGGGTGGCGGCCTGGCGGGCGCGCAACTCGCCAGAGAGTTCCAGAATGGCATAGTGCTCCGGGGCGTGGCCCAGGGCATCGAGCGCAAGTAACAAGTCTGCCGCCAGGCGCCCGCTGCCCGCACCGGCTTCAATGACATACGGTTTTGATGCAGCCAGCACTGGTGCCACCTGCCGCGCCAGTGCTTGACCAAACAGGGGCGTGAGTTCAGGCGCGGTTAAAAAGTCGCCGCCAGATGATGCATCGCCAAACTTGTGCGCGCCACCCGCGTAATAGCCCAGGCCCGGGGCGTACAAGGCCAGCTCCATATAGCGGGCGAAGGAGATCCAGCCGTGGGTTTTTATTTCCCGGGTGATCAAGTCCGTAAGCGCTGCGCTTGCGGCGGCGGCCTCAGCAGAGGGGGCGGGCAGGTTGGCAATCATGCGGCGGCTGGCTGGTTTGGCAGAGGTTTATTCACAGAGGCTTATTCACAGAGGCTTATTCAGCGGTTTGCTCAACTTGTTCTTGCAGGTTAAGCCAGCGCTCTTCATGCGTTGCAATCTCTTCCGCCAGTTGTGTTTGCCGCTGGGTGAGCGTTTGCAGCAAGGTTTTATCAGTTGCGGCGTAGAGCGCGGGGTCGGCAAGTCGGGTTTCCAACGCAGCAAGTTCGGTTTGCCATGCGGCAAGCTGTTTTTCGAGTTTGTCGGCTTCCTTGATAAGGCGTAGCGTTTCTGCATCCCGCCGTCTCACCAGCGCCGACTTTTTGCTGACGTCTTCAGCTGGTTCTGCTGGTTCTGTGGAGGGCGTCGGGGTAGGCACTGCTACGGTCACCGGCTTGCTCGCACTGCGTTTTTCCTTGCTGCGTTCTGCGGCCAGCCACGCCGAATAATCGTCCAGGTCGCCATCAAATAACTGCACTTTGCCGTTATCCACCAGCCACAGCTCATCGCACGTGGCGCGCAGCAA
>JALRCC010000154.1 GCA_023257495.1 Rugosibacter sp.
CATCTACACCAAACAAGTTAGGCGTAAAGGTTTGCGCACCGCTGATCATTTCCAGCGTTGCCGCGAGTGCCTGCGGTTGCTCGAAAATCTCTTTTTGCATGTAATGCTGATAGTCGCCCAACTCGGCCGCATCAGCAGACAAGCTGCTTTGTGTCACGGGGCGCTCTACCGCCGTACCACCAGCGCCGACTATTTTGAGCGAGCCTTGTTTTAGCTCGGCACAGTCGCCATCCTCAAGATAAATAATCTGCCGCGTGACTTGCAATAACGCGGCTGCATCCGATGCAGCGTAGTAGCCATCCTGGCCCACACCCAGCAACAAGGGTGCGCCATGCCGGGCAACAATAATACGGTCCTCCCCCTCGGTCAGCACGGCAATGGCATAAGCCCCTGTCAGGCGTGCTGTGGCCAGTTGAACCGCAGCAAACAAATCTGGCGTGGTTTTACGTATCTGCTGGATCAGGTGAGCGATCACTTCGGTATCAGTATCCGAAGTAAAAACGTAGCCTTCTGCCATGAGCGCTGCACGCAGCTCGGCATAATTTTCGATGATGCCGTTATGCACCACGGCCAAACGCTCCGAGACATGCGGATGGGCGTTGCGCTCACTGGGCACACCATGCGTCGCCCAGCGGGTATGCGCAATGCCCAGCTGCGAAGTCTGATCTGCGGCCTGGGTGGCAAGCTCGGCCACCCGCCCCACACTGCGCAAACGCTTGAGCGTGGGATTGAGCAACGCCAAACCGGCTGAGTCATAGCCGCGATATTCGAGGCGTAGCAAGCCTTCAATCAGAACAGGTACAACGTTGCGCACAGCAACGGCAGCGACAATGCCACACATGGTTAATCCTTCTTCTGTTTTACAGGGCGCTTCCAGCCAGCAATCGATAGCTGTTTGGCGCGTGAAATGGTGAGTTGCTCCGGCGGTGCATCTTTGGTGAGCGTCGTTCCAGCACCGAGGGTCGCCCCACGGCCAACGGTTACCGGCGCGACAAGCTGCGTGTCAGAACCTATGAAAACATCATCTTCAATCACGGTACGAAACTTGTTGGCACCATCATAGTTGCAGGTGATCGTGCCGGCACCCACATTCACCCGCTGGCCTATGGTAGCGTCGCCCACATAGGCCAAGTGGTTAGCCTTGGAATGATCCGCAATGATGCTGTTTTTTACTTCGACAAAATTACCAATATGCACATCCCGACCAAGCTCAGTACCCGGACGCAAACGTGCATAGGGGCCGATCCGGCAACCCGGGCCGACATCAGCATCCTCAATATGGCAAAAAGGCGCAATGACTGCGCCTTCAAAAATGCGGCAATTTTTCAGCACACAGTTCGCGCCAATGTGCACGTTATCTGCCAGTGTGACCCGCCCTTCGAAGACGTTATTCGCATCAATGAACACATCGCGACCACAGGTGAGTTCGCCGCGCACATCAATCCGCGAGGGATCAGCCAGCCCTACGCCTGAGTCCAGCAAACGATTCGCCACCGTGCGTTGATAAACGCGCTCCAGAGTCGCCAGTTGCACTTTGCTATTCACGCCATCCACTTCCCACAAGTGATCGGGATGTGTAGTGACAATCGGCAAGCCTTCCTGGACAGCCATGGCAACAATATCCGTAAGGTAATACTCACCTTGTGCATTGCGATTGCCCAAGGTGGGTAGCCAGCGCATCAGAGCAGCCGTCGGTGCGGCCAAAATTCCCGTATTGATTTCTTTTATCTGGCGCTGCGTTTCCGTGGCGTCTTTCTCTTCAACAATACACGTCACTTTTCCTGCCTGACGCACGATGCGGCCATAGCCCTTGGGGTTATCCAGATGCGCGGTAAGCAAGGTGAGCCCACCCTGCTCGGCTGCGCTCAACAAGCGTTGCAAGGTATCTGCCTGGATCAGCGGCACATCGCCATAGAGCACCAGTGTAATCGACGAGCTAGCGGAAGAATTGACGGAAAAATCAGCAGCCAACTGTGGCATAGCCTGTAATACCGCGTGACCGGTGCCCAACTGCGGGGACTGTATCGCCCAGCTTAGATCAGGTGCCTGCAGCGCCGTTTGAACTTGATCGCCACCATGACCATACACCACGCAAATACGCTCGGCAGCTAAAGTACGTGCCGTATCGAGCACATGGCCCAACAAAGGCTTCCCGGCCAGCCGATGTAGCACTTTCGGTAGCGCAGAGTTCATGCGCTTGCCTTGGCCTGCTGCAAGAATAACGACATCAAGTTTCATGCTGCCGACTCCTGACACGATGAGTTTAAAGGGCCCACTATCGCTGCGAATATAGCGCAGCAATATTACCGTGGTAAAACAGTCTCACCCATTAAAAACTCATCCACAGCACGAGCACACTGTCGCCCTTCGCGTATAGCCCAGACCACCAGCGACTGGCCGCGCCGCATGTCACCCGCCGCAAACACGCGCGGCACATTCGTGTGATAGGCCACTTCACCTTCGGTTGAAGCGCTGATATTGCCACGCGGGTCTTTTGCCACACCAAAGGCCTCCAGCACGCCACCCACAGGGCTGACAAACCCCATGGCCAGAAAAGCAAAGTCTGCCTGAATCTCGAATTCAGAGCCTGGCACTTCTTGCATCTTTCCGTCTTTCCACTCCAGACGCACGGCGTGCACGGCTTTGAGGTGGCCACGCAGAGGGCCCGATTCGTGGGCGATAAAGGCTTTTGTACCAATGGCCCAGTCACGCTCGCAACCTTCTTCATGCGACGAAGAGGTGCGTAACCGCAAGGGCCAATACGGCCAGGTTAACGCACCGTTTTCTTGCTCGGGCGGGCGCGGCATCAGCTCAATTTGGGTGATGCTCGCCGCCCCATGCCGATTGGATGTTCCAACGCAATCAGAACCCGTATCGCCACCACCGATCACGAGAACATGCTTACCTTTGACATTGATCGGATTTTTGCGCCCACCAGCGACTTCCTTGTTTTGCGGGATGAGAAACTCCAACGCAAAGTGCACACCTTTATATTCGCGGCCAGGAATAGGCAAATCACGCGGCACCTCAGAACCTCCAGCCAGCACAACGGCATCAAAATCCTTGCGCAGCTGTTCTGGCGTTACGGTTTTTTTCGCATCGCTGTGTATGCCAACAGTCAAGCGGGTATTTGTCACCATGACGCCTGTGGCAAACACAACGCCTTCGGCCTTCATTTGCGCCATGCGCCAGTCAATCAAACGCTTATCCAGCTTGAAATCAGGAATGCCATACCGCAGCAAGCCACCGATGCGATCACTTTTCTCAAACACAGTGACCGCGTGGCCAACGCGTGCCAATTGTTGTGCTGCTGCCAGCCCTGCCGGACCAGAACCCACCACGGCAATTTTTTTTCCTGTTTTTTGCATCGGCGGTTGCGGCACAACCCAGCCATTTTCACCGGCCTTGTCGATGATGGCACGCTCAATCGACTTGATGCCAACAGGCGTATGCGGAATATTCAGCGTGCAAGCCTCTTCACAAGGTGCCGGGCAGATACGGCTGGTAAATTCAGGAAAGTTATTGGTTGAATGTAATACCCGATTAGCTTCTTGCCAGTTGCCACGGTAGACCAGATCATTCCAGTCGGGGATGATGTTATTTACCGGACACCCTGTATTACAAAATGGAATACCACAATCCATGCACCGCGCTGCCTGGATTGAGGCTTTCCCATCTGGCAGGCGCGGAACAAATTCCTTGTAAAGCGTGACTCGTTTTGCTACTGGTTCATAAGAATCAGCAATCCGTTCGTACTCCAAAAACCCGGTGGGCTTACCCATCAAGCGGCCTCTTTTATCTTGGTCGCCGCCATTTCTTTCAATGCA
>JALRCC010000167.1 GCA_023257495.1 Rugosibacter sp.
CTGATTTTTATTGCGGCGCTGATTGCACTTACCGGTATTGATTACGATACCCAACTGCTACCCGATAGCATTACATTGCCGCTGCTCTGGACTGGTTTGTTGTTCAATCTGTCTGGCACCTATACCGATCTTAAAAGTGCAGTCATCGGGGCAATAGCGGGCTACCTGTCGTTGTGGATCGTATATTGGCTATTCAAGCTTGTTACCGGCAAAGAAGGCATGGGCTACGGCGACTTTAAGTTATTGTCAGCCATCGGTGCCTGGCTCGGCTGGCAAATACTCCCCGTGACGATACTTTTGTCATCCTTGGTGGGTGCTACCGTCGGTATTCTGCTCATCGGACTATCAAAACATGGTCGTCAAGAACCTATTCCGTTCGGGCCTTATCTTGCGGCAGCAGGCATTGTTAGCTTGATTTGGGGCAAACCGCTCACCCAGTCCTACCTCGGCATAACGCTGTAAGCACGGCAACCCTTCTGGCCAACTCCTTGGCTAGAAGGCCTTCGGCTATAATCAATCTCTATTCAGAAATACCGGAGAATGCTATGCCGATCTACGCTTATCGTTGCACTCAGTGCGGCTTTGAGAAAGAGTTCATGCAAAAAATGAGCGATCCATTGCTGACGCTCTGCCCTCAATGTCAAACTGAATCTTTAGCCAAACAACTCACTGCCCCAGGCTTCCAACTCAAGGGGAGTGGTTGGTATGCTACTGATTTTAAAGGGGGAGGAACAGGAAAGCCCGCCGCCACTACTGAAAAAACCACAGAAAAAACCGTCGAGACCACGCCTGACACCAAGGCTGAAACGAAAGCCGAAACCAAACCCCAAACCGTGTCGACTACAGCGGCAAGCAAGAGCGAACCAGCCAGTACTGCCTCTTGATTCCACTTAACTATTAACCGCTAAAACAACTTCTTTGCCTTGAAAAAATATTTCGTTACTGGTTTGCTCATCTGGGTACCTCTAGGGATCACCATCTGGGTGCTATCCCTGACTGTGCGCTCGATGGATCAGTCGCTATTGCTCCTGCCACGAGCCATTCAGCCTGAAAACTTGCTGGGCTTCTACCTGCCGGGCCTAGGTGTTGTGTTAACAATTGGCGTCATTCTGCTCACGGGGCTGCTTGCCACAAACATCGTCGGGCAGCGCCTGGTACGTTTTTGGGAAGCCCTGCTTTCGCGCATTCCCATCGTCAAATCCGTCTATTACGCTGTTAAACAAGTGAGTGACACGCTTTTTTCTGGCAAAGGCGAGGCATTTCGCAAAGTGTTGCTGGTGCGTTACCCGCATCCCGAAGCATGGGCCGTTGCTTTTCAAACCGGTAATCCTGCGCACGATGTCGCGCATATGCTGCCCGAAGAATATGTCGGTGTTTTTATTCCGACCACGCCTAGCCCAGTCAATGGATTTTTCTTTTTTGCCAGACGCTGCGACGTCATCGAGCTCGACATGCATGTTGATGACGCACTGAAATACATCGTCTCCATGGGCGTTGTTGCTCCGCCTATGAGAAACCCAGTCGAGCGTGCCCAAAATCAATAATCACCATTGCCGATGAATTCATCGGCAAATCAAAAATTAATCTCATTCGGAATTGACTATGCGTACTCATTATTGCGGCCAAATCAATGCTTCCCACGTTGACCAAATAGTCACCCTGTGTGGCTGGAATCATCGGCGGCGCGACCACGGCGGTGTGATCTTCATCGACTTGCGTGATCGCGAAGGCCTGGCGCAAATCGTTTGCGACCCTGACCGGCCAGAAATGTTCACGGTGGCCGAAGAGGTGCGCAACGAATATGTGCTCAAAGTCACCGGGCTTGTGCGCCGCCGTCCTGCCGGCACCGAGAATCCGAATCTGCCCACCGGCGAGATTGAAATTCTCTGTCAGGCGATGGAAGTGCTGAACTCGGCGATGACGCCACCGTTCCAGCTGGATGAGGACAACCTGTCGGAAAACGTGCGCTTGACGCACCGCGTGATCGACCTGCGCCGCCCGCAAATGCAGAAGAACCTGATGCTGCGCTACAAGGTGGCGATGGCCTTCCGCCGCTTCCTTGACGATGCCGGTTTCATCGACATCGAAACGCCGATGCTGACCAAATCAACCCCGGAAGGCGCGCGCGATTATCTGGTGCCATCGCGCGTGCACCCCG
>JALRCC010000016.1 GCA_023257495.1 Rugosibacter sp.
CAAGTGAATCGTCGCGGGGAAAATTTCCAATGGCGGAAAGCCCGCCTCACCGCGATAGCGGACATCCGCACCCAGCTGGCGCAAGCCATCCACCAGATCACCGATCGGGCGTTCATGCATGCGCTGCACGCCACTCAAGCCATAGTGTCCGCCGGACAAGGCCAGCGCTGCGGTTAGCGGACGAATCGCCGTGCCCGCATTGCCCATGAAAAGATCAGCCGTTTTTACAGGAAATGTGCCGCCACAGCCTTCGATTCGCCACGTGTGATCATCAATCGCCGTCATACCAACGCCGACTTTTTCAAGCGCTGCCAGCATGACTTGCGTGTCATCGGCCACCAGCACATCATGAATTTCCGTCGTGCCTTCGGCCAGTGCCGCCAATAACAGCATGCGGTTGGAAATACTCTTCGAGCCCGGCAGGTGCACGCAGCCTGACGCTAAACGCAATGGCGGCAAAACTAGCGTACTCATTATGCTTGCCGCGGCGTAAGGCTGTTGAGCCACGCATCTCGCCGCGTGCGGGCCGTGTCGAACATGGCCTGTAAACCTTGGGCATCTGCTCCAGCCAACAGCACACGGGCACGCATTAATTCCACCATGTAGGCGTCAAGCTCAATGAGAAGGGCTGATCGATTGGCCAAACAGATATCGCGCCACATCTCGGGATGGCTGCTGGCAATGCGCGTGAAATCACGAAAACCGCCAGCAGCAAAACCAAATAATTGATCTGCGTCATCACGTTGTGCAAACTCATGCACCAGGGCAAACGCCAGGAAATGCGGCAAATGGCTCACGGCGGCAAATACCCGATCATGATCTGCCGCATCCAGTCGGGAAACCTCTGCGCCACAAGCCTGCCACAGACGTTCGACCAACGTGATGTGTGCCTCCGTGTTTTCTGCCAACGGTGTCAATACGACACGTTTTTGGTGGAAAAGATCAGCCCTGGCCGCTGCCACACCGCTTTTTTCTGCGCCGGCAATCGGATGGCCCGGTACAAACTGCGCACACCGCGCACCAAGCGCTGCGCGCGCGGCGGTCACCACATCGGCCTTGGTACTACCTCCATCGGTAATGATTGTTTTTGATGACAAATGGGGTGCTATTGCTGTCAAAACTGGGGCAATCTGCCCCACCGGCACCGCCAGAAAAACCAGATCAGCTCCGACCAGCGCCTCTGCCCAGTCACTGGCAATGCTGTCAATGACACCACGCTCAAGCGCCTCTGCCAAAGCCGCTTGCGTGCGGCCCATGCCAACCACTTCAGTCGCCACACCAGCCGCTTTAAGTGCCAGCGCAAACGAACCGCCAATGAGGCCGACACCGCAGACGACAACCTTACCCAGCTTCATGCGCATAACGCTTTTTCAAGCGCCAAAAGAAAACGCTGATTTTCCGCTTCGCGCCCTATGGTGACTCGCAGGTGATGCGGCATCTCGTAGCCCCCCAAGGGCCGCACGATCACGCCTTGCTTGAGCAGATGCGCATTGATTGCTTTGGCATCATTCACAGCAAAGGTAACAAAATTTCCATGGGAAGGAATATGCTCCAGACCCAGCCGCTTCAACCCTGCCACGATCTGCTGCATGCCCTGGCGATTCATCTCGTAACTCGTCGCAATAAAAACATGATCCGCCAGCGCAGCCTTTGCGCCTGCCAGCCCCAGGTTGCTCACGTTGAAAGGCTGCCGGACGCGGTTCATCAAGTCTGCTATGGCCGTTTGGGCAACAGCATAGCCAACGCGCAGACCCGCCAATCCATAAATTTTTGAAAAGGTGCGCGTAATCACCAGATTAGGAAACTCGCTGAGCCAGCGCACGCTATCGACTCGTTCGGACGGCAAGAGATACTCGGTGTAGGCCTCGTCCAGCACGACCACAACCTCTGCTGGCACACTCGATAAAAAGGCATGCACATCGGCATAGGGCAAAAAAGTGCCCGTGGGATTATTCGGATTCGCTATCCACAGAACACGTGTATCCGGTCGAATAGCCGCTCGCATCGCCGCCAAGTCATGCCCGTAGTGTTGCGCTGGAACGATGATGGGCGTAGCGCCCGTAGCGATAGTCGCTAGTGGGTACACAGTAAAAGCATATTGCGAAACAATAGCTGAGCGTCCGGCAGATAAAAACACCCGTGCTACCAAATCCAGCACATCATTGGAACCATTGCCCAAAATAATCTGCTCTGGTGATACGGCGTGATACTCGGCCAAGGCAGCAATCAGATCAAATTGATCGGGATACCGTTCAACACCCGCTAACGCCGCTTCTACCGCCTGCCTGGCGAGCGGGCTCATACCCAGCGGATTTTCATTCGAGGCCAATTTGATGATCGTCTCGGGGGCCAAACCCATCTCACGCGCAAGCTCGGTAATCGGCTTGCCGGGAACATAGGGCGAAATGCTGCGGATATAGGACAGTGCCTGCGCTACGATACTCATGATCTCAATCTCGATAAACTAAACAGCTAATAGACCGCTTTGGGGTAAGAGCCCAGATGTTTGACAAAATCAGCGCGCTGCTCGAGCGCTGCAAGCGCTGCGGCCACTGCGGCGTCCTGTTGATGACCATCAATATCCAGGTAAAACACATATTCCCAGCGCTTGCCGCCCCAACTATGCTGTGCCGGACGCGATTCAAAACGCGACATCGACACCCCTTGTTCAGCCAACGGTGCCAACAGGTGATACACCGCCCCCGGCTGATTTTTTGCCGAACAGATGAGCGAGGTTCGATCGTTACCTGATGGCCCCGCATCGTGTTCTGCAATAACCACAAAGCGCGTCGTATTACCGGGGTCATCCTCGATATTAGCCGCGAGAATAGGCAATGCATACAGTTCGGCAGCCTTTTCGCCAGCGATGGCCAGCGCATTTTTTTCCTGTGCGGCAAGCCGTGCTGCTTCGGCATTGCTGGCAACAGCAACGCGGGTGACTGTAGACGACAGATGATGATTCAACCACTCATGGCATTGCGCCAATGACTGGGCATGAGAAAAAACCTGCGTTGCCGACTGCACATCAGCATGACCCATCAATTGATGATGTATCGGCAGGTTAATTTCACCGCAAATCATCAACGGGGAAGAAAGCAGCAAATCCAGCGTGCGAGCAATCGCTCCTTCCGTTGAGTTTTCTACCGGCACGATGCCATAACTTGCGGTACCCGCTTGCACTGCGCGGAAAATTTCGTCGATTGAAGGGCAAGGCAACAACGTCGGCGCAGCGCCAAAATGCTTGGCCGCCGCAGCCTCGGAATAAGTACCCGCCGGACCAAGATAGGCAACAGTCAGCGGCTGTTCCAGCGCCAGACAGGCAGACATCACCTCACGCACAATGCGCTGAGCCGCCATGGCCGTCAGCGGACCAGGATTGGTTTCAGCCACGCGACGCAAAACCTGCGCTTCGCGTTCTGGCCGATAAATCGCGCCTTGTTTGAGCTTGCCTATGCGCTGGGCAATTTTTGCCCGCTCGTTAATGAGGCCCAACAGATCAGCATCCAGCGCATCAATCGCCTCGCGCAGTTTTTTTAATTCCTGCTCTGCATCAGTCATGCATGCCCTCCAGTGGCAAATACCGTACATCCAGCACACCTTCAATTTTTCGGATGGCCTCAATCACGCGTGGCTTGACTGTGCTATCCACATCCACCAGGGTGTAGGCCATATCACCGCGCGACTTATTCACCATGTTATGAATATTCAGTTTAGCCTCTGCCAGCGTCGTTGAAATCTGCCCCACCATATTGGGTACATTGGCATTGGCAATCGCAATCCGGTCGTTCGATTCACGCGGCATATTAACGTTGGGAAAGTTCACCGCGTTGATTACATTGCCATGTTCGAGAAAATCAACCAACTGGTTGATCACCATCACGGTGCAATTTTCTTCTGCTTCACGGGTTGATGCTCCCAGATGTGGTAGCGCAATAATTCCCGGGGTTTGATTGACAACAGACGATGGAAAATCACATACGTAATGCCTCAGCTTTTTTTCTTTCAAGGCAGCAACGACCGCGGCTTCGTCAACAATACCTGCACGCGAAAAATTAAGCAGCACAGCGCCGGGCTTCATGCTACCGATATTGCCTGAATTGATCAGATGACTCGTCGCTTCAATCAAGGGAACATGCAGGGTTACAAAGTCTGACAGCCGCAAAACCTCGCTGACACTGTTCGCTTTTTTTACCTGGGCAGGCAGGCTCCATGCAGCATCCACGGTAATTTCCGGATCAAACCCCAGCACATGCATGCCCAGCTTGATTGCAGCATCTGCTACCAGACAACCGATTTTCCCCAAACCAACAACGCCCAGTGTTTTTCCAGCCAACTCAAGGCCCGAGTACAGTTTTTTCCCATCCTCTACCTTGCTCTCCATGTCAGGATCCGCTCGGTCAAGCAGGGCAACAAACTGGAGTGCTTCGGATAAATTTCTTGCAGCAAGCAGCATCCCGGCGATAACCAGCTCCTTTACCGCATTGGCATTGGCACCCGGCGCGTTGAACACGGGCACCCCACGCGAACTTAACAACTTGACCGGAATGTTATTGGTGCCTGCACCCGCACGAGCAACGGCCCTGACGCTGGCAGGAATCATCATGGCATGCATATCCGCAGAACGTACAAGAATCGCATCCGGCGTATTGATCTCTTTACCGGCAAGATAGCGGGCTTCCGGCAAGCACTTAAGGCCTGAGGCAGAAATCTGATTCAGTAGCAGAATTCTGTAGGGGGAAGCCATCACATCACCCGTGAGCGATTGCAAATTCTTCCATGTAAGCAACCAGTTTTTTAACGCCTTCGATCGGCATGGCATTGTAAATGGAAGCGCGCATTCCACCCACCGAACGGTGACCTTTTAACTGAATCATGCCCTGAGCTTGTGCCCCTTTGATGAAAGCATCATCTAGCGCAGCATCTTTCAATGTGAAGGGGACGTTCATCAGTGATCGGTCTTCACGACGGACCGGATTACTGTAAAACGAACTACGATCAAGATAGTCATAGAGCATACCGGCTTTCTCGGCATTGACTTTCTGCATCGCCATCAAACCACCCTGCCGCTTGAGCCATTGAAACACCAGGCCGGCAATGTAAATACCATAAGTAGGTGGCGTGTTGTACATGGAGTCATTGTCCGCATGCGTTTTATAGTCAAGCATGGTTTGCGGCGGCGGCACGCCTTGGCCAATCAGGTCATCACGCACGATCACCAGCGTGAGCCCGGCAGGGCCAATATTCTTTTGCGCACCTGCGTAGATAAGACCATATTTGCTGACATCTACTGGCTGCGAAAGAATATTCGAAGACATGTCGCAAACCAATGGCACATTGCCGGGCAAAGCCGATAAATCCGGCACCCAATGGAACTCGACCCCACCAATGGTTTCGTTCGCGGTGTAGTGCACATAGGCGGCATTCGGGTCAAGCTTCCAATCAGCCAAAGCAGGCGCGTAGGAAAAATTTTCATCTTCGCTGGAAGCCACCACATTGACCTGGCCAAAACGCTTGGCTTCTTTAATGGCTTTCCTGGCCCATTCTCCAGTATTAACATAATCCGCACTGGCCTTGCCACGCAACAAATTGATCGGGATCATCTCGAACTGCAGCGTAGCCCCGCCTTGCAAGAACAACACCTTGTAATTAGCAGGTATGGCTAACAACTCACGCAGATCAGCCTCTGCCTTTGCATGGATGCCCATGTACTCTTTGCCACGATGGCTCATTTCCATGACCGATTGGCCACTGCCATGCCAATCCAACATTTCTTCTGCTGCCTGCTTGAGAACCGCCTCGGGTAAAGTCGCCGGACCAGCGCTAAAGTTGAATAGTCGTGCCATGCTTGTCTTATGCCTCCGCCTCGGGTTTTTCCGGATCCTCTGATGGGAGCGCTTCATCACTCAGCCCCTCATCCACCTCGCCATCCAGCCCTTCTGTCTCTACCACTTTTTCAAGACCGGCAAGATAGGTTCCGTCATCGAGATTAATCAAGGTTACGCCCTGGGTAGAACGTCCCATGACGCGAATATCATTCACTGGCGTACGAATCAATACACCGCCAGTCGAAATCAGCATGATCTCTTCACGCGTCTCACCCAGAGCAGCCAGAACAGCAGCCACAACGCGTCCGTTACGTTCTGAAGTTTGAATGGCGATCATGCCTTTAGTGCCACGGCCATGGCGCGTGTACTCGGCAATCGGGGTACGTTTTCCATATCCGTTTTCTGTTGCCGTCAAGACCGACCACGCCTCACTGTCAGCGACCAGCATGGATATCACGCGTTGCCCGTCTTCGAGCATCATGCCGCGCACACCACGAGCCTCGCGGCCCATCGGACGGACATCTTCCTCATCAAACCGGACGGCTTTGCCTGCGTCAGAAAAGAGCATCACATCGCATCGTCCATTGGTAATGGACACGCCAATGAGGTGATCCCCTTCGTCCAGGCCCACGGCAATAATGCCTGCCTTGCGCGGATTGGAAAAACTGGTCAGCGGCGTCTTCTTGACTGTACCCCTGGCGGTAGCCATGAAGATGAAATGTTGTTCGTCAAATTCTTTCACCGGCAGAATGGCGGTGATTTTCTCGTCTTTTTCAAGCGGGAACAGATTGATGATAGGCCTGCCACGCGACGTACGCGTACCCTCTGGTGCCTCGTAAACCTTCAGCCAATAGACACGGCCACGGCTGGAAAAACACAGAATGTAATCATGCGTATTGGCGACAAACAAACGATCCACAAAATCATCGTCCTTGACAGCCGCCGCCTGCTTACCGCGCCCACCGCGCTTTTGCGCCCGATAGTCGGCCAGCGGTTGACGCTTGATATAGCCCGAATGCGACAAGGTAACCACCATATCCTCGCGGACAATCAAATCTTCCAGACTGATATCTGCGGTATCGAAGACAATCTCGGAGCGCCGAGTGTCGCCATATTGTGCTTTGATCGCGGCCAGTTCCTCGCCAATGATGGCAGTTATCCGTTCGGGACGAGCCAAGATGTCGAGCAAATCCAGAATCTGCGCCATCACCTCGCGATACTCGCTGACGATCTTATCCTGCTCAAGACCAGTCAAGCGCTGCAGACGCAGCTCAAGAATCGCTTGCGCTTGAGCATCCGACAGCAAATAGCCTTCTGACGACATGCCAAACTCGGGTGCCAGACCATCAGGTCGTGACGCTTGTGCGGACGTGCGTTCCAGCATGCCCTCGACCAACTCGGACCGCCAGCTACGCCCCATCAAACCACGCTTGGCTTCCGCTGGCGTCTGCGCTGCCTTAATGAGCGCAATGATTTCATCGACGTTCGATAAGGCAACCGCCAAACCTTCGAGAATATGCCCGCGTTCGCGCGCCTTGCGCAACTCGAATACCGTACGCCGCGTAACCACTTCACGCCGGTGACTAAGAAAACACTCCAGCATTTCTTTCAGGTTGAG
>JALRCC010000078.1 GCA_023257495.1 Rugosibacter sp.
CGCCATCATGGAAATATTTCCTTCCCATGCACCGATCATCAAGCCGCTGCCAATCAGGCTACCCTGAAAATCCGGCGGCAGGCCAGCATCCAGCCATGCGCGTGCCTGTGCCACATCACCGCGCTCAATGGCAGTTGAAAATGTGACGCGATCCGGCAGGCTGGTGGCCGAAGCAGGCGCAGTAGCAAACAGATTGGCCAACGGATTAGCCAGCGCAGTAGATAATGTGGTCGCCAGAATGCACAGGCAGGCAGCTATTTTTTTCATGCCGTGCAGTATACCGGCCAACCAAGCCGCTGCTGTTACACCCGTTTCTGCATAAAGAAATTGCATGACGCCACTGACTTAACACCTAAAATCACGTCATGCGTTTTATTTTTTATTGTCTGCTCAGCTTAATCGCTCACCTTGCATTGCTGCTTGCCATGACATGGCGTTCCGATGCGCCAGCGCCCTCGCCTTTAAACGCACCCATCAAAGCCACGCTGCGCGATACACCTGTTGCACTGAGCACTTTGGGCGACACAAAAACCAGCGCCCCGAAAAACTCCGCGACACCCAATCCGACACCATTGAATCCGACACCATTGCCCCTGCCACGGGCAACCCCATCCGTCCCGAAACATCTGCAGGGCGCGTCCTTGCGTCGCGCACAGGCCATGCTCTCAAAACATCTGTTTTATCCACCACTCGCCGTAACCCAAGGGCTGGAAGGCGAAGTCGTACTCTTGCTGACGCTGGATGCTGGCGGCCAGATTCGTTCCCTGGCAATTGCCAAGAGCTCGGGGCATGCGCTGCTTGATGATGCAGCACTCGATGCGGTACGCCACATCGGAGCCTTGCCCGGTAATCCACCCCAGACCCTGCTACCTGTCACTTTCCGCTTGCAGTAATCACACCGGATTGTCGATGTCGATAAATTCACAGTCAATACCGCAAGTTTTGTTCAGATGTGCCGCCAAGGCCATCACGCCATAACGTTCGGTTGCATGATGCCCTGCTGCCAGATAAGCCATGCCGGTTTCGCGTGCCAGATGCACCGTCTGCTCGGAAATTTCTCCAGAGACAAAAATATCTGCCCCGGTTGCCAGCGCTTCTTCAAAATAACTCTGTGCGCCACCGCTGCACCAGGCGATACGCTTTATCGGGCGACTGGCTTCACCTATCAACAACGGGGTGCGCCCCAAGCTGCGTCCAACATCAGCGACCAGATCGCCCGCAAAAGTCGGCGCTGATGGGACGCCGAAGAAGCCGATACCCTGCTCACTAAATTGCCCTTCAGTCTTCCAGCCCAGACGCGCTGCAAGCTGCGCATTATTGCCCAGCGTCGGGTGAGCATCCAGCGGCAGGTGGTAAGCAAAAAGGCTCATGTCAGCGGCAAGCAAACTTGCCAGTCGCTGACGACGATAACCAGTGATACGCCCATCTTCGCCTTTCCAAAACCAGCCATGATGCACCAGCAGGGCATCCGCCTGATGTTTAACCGCCGCGTCAACCAGTGCTTGGCTTGCCGTAACACCACAAACAACGCGGCGCACTTCGTCTCTGCCTTCCACTTGCAAGCCATTTGGGCAATAATCGCGAAAGCGTGCCGCATCAAGCAGCCTATCAAGCGTCATCCGTAATTCTTCACGCTGCATTGTTTTCAACCTTTCATGACCAAATGAGTTCAATTATGCGCCGTATCTGGCTCACTTTCGCCCAAACCGTTACCGTCTGCATTGCACTTTTGTTCACGATAAAAACGCTCAAGCCCGAATGGCTGACTTACTGGCCAACCCTATCGCCTTTACCTGCGCCATCGGCGACGATCATCGAGGCTCCCGGAAACCTGGTGCACCGTCCTGGCTCCTACGCCGATGCTGCGCAAAAAGCGTTGCCCGCAGTGGTCCATGTGTACACCAGTCAGGACGTCAAGATACCCCGCCACCCCTTGCAGGATGATCCCGTATTTCGTCATTTCTTTGGTGATCGCCTGGGTGAAGGCTCTGAGCGCCGGTCTGGCCTGGGCAGTGGGGTGGTGGTCTCGCCCGAGGGCTATATTCTGACCAACTTCCATGTCGTCAATGGCGCAGATGAAATCGAAGTCGCCAGCAACGATGGACATAAATACAAAGCACAGATCGTCGGCTCAGACCCTGAATCCGACTTGGCCGTTTTACGCATTCCGGCTGACCATAAGCTCCCGGTAATTACCTTTGGCAATAGCGACAGCTTGCGCGTAGGCGATATCGTGCTCGCTATCGGTAATCCCTTCGGTGTGGGGCAAACCGTTACCTCAGGCATTGTGTCTGCGCTTGGCCGGTCACACTTAGGCATCAACACGTTCGAGAACTTCATTCAAACAGACGCAGCGATTAACCCGGGTAACTCGGGTGGCGCGTTAATTGATACGAATGGCAATCTGATCGGCATCAATACCGCGATTTATTCGCAAAGTGGTGGCTCGATGGGCATTGGCTTTGCCATCCCCGTATCGCTGGCCAAAAACATCATGGAAGAAATTGTCAAAAATGGGACAGTCACGCGAGGCTGGATTGGTGTTGAAGTGCAAGAGCTCACGCCTGAACTGGCCGAATCATTCAAGCTTCCCAACGCCGATGGTGCGCTGATTGCCGGCATTGTGCGCGATGCGCCTGCCCAGCGGGCGGGCATTCAACCAGGCGATGTTCTGCTTGAAGTCGCAGGTAAGCCGGTAAAAGATTCCCAGTCGATGCTTGGCCTCATCGCAACGCTTAAACCGGGGCAAGTCGCTCGCCTCAAACTGATACGCGCGGGTAAAGTTTTCAATGCGGATGTCACGATCAGCCGACGTCCGCGACCGCCTGCTGAAGCAAACCCTCAATAAGCACCAGACAACTTTGGGGTTGATATGACGTTGAGGTTGATATTTATGGCGCGCTATCGTCTGAAGTGGCCAGTGCTGGCTGAGTGATGAAGCCTGCCATGAAAACACCCGCCTCAAACAACAGCCACATGGGCACGGCCATCATGAATTGTGAAATAACATCAGGTGGCGTAAAGATTGCACCAATCACAAATGCCCCGACGATGACATAAGGCCGCCACTCACGCAGCTTTTCAACGCTGACCAATCCCATCTTGACCAGGACGACAACGACTACCGGCACCTCAAACGTGGCGCCAAAAGCAAGAAACATCGTGAGCACAAACGAAAAATATTTCTCAATATCTGTCATCCACGCAACGCCCACCGGGGCAAACTTCGCCATGAAACCAAACACCATCGGAAAAAATGCAAAGTAGGCAAATGCCATTCCGGTAAAAAAGAGCAAGACCGATGCAATCAGCATCGGCACAGCAAATTTCTTTTCGTGGGCATAGAGCCCCGGTGCCACAAACGCCCATATCTGATAAAGCACGTAGGGCAGTACCAGCAGAAAAGAGACCGCCAATGCCACTTTCATCGGCACCAGAAAAACACCGACAACATCGGTAGCGATCATTGTGCCGCCTGCTGGTAGAACATGTAAAAGCGGTGCTGCCAGCAACGAATAAAGTTCCCGCGCAAAAAAAGCCATGGGCACAAAAACAACCAGCACGGCAACCAATATTCGAATCAGACGATCACGCAACTCCACCAGGTGAGACAGAAAACTTTCCTGACCTTCCAGCATCAGATGCTCTCCGTTGGTGTAGCTTTTTTCGTTGGGTCAATAGGGGGTTTTTCAGTTACTGCCGGATCTTGAAAACTCGGCGCTGGTAATACGGCGAGATTTTCTGTTTCCGATTCAGGCGGAGCGATTTTTTGCGCAACCGCCGATTCCATCTTATTCATTTCGTTGTGCACGGTGGATTCAGCCGCAGCGATACGGTCAGCCACCTCTTGCTGCATCTTTTTCAGCTCATCCAACTGCATTTCACGACTGATGTCTGTTTTGAGGTCATTGACGTAACGGCGTAATCGACCCGACAAAAGCCCAGCCGTGCGCGCCACTTTGGGCAGGCGCTCAGGGCCAATCACGATGAGCGCAACAACCGCGATCACCAATAGCTCAGAAAATCCAATATCAAACATGCAGCGTCAGCGGAGCAAAAAATCGGTAACAGGCTTTTAAAACGACGCTTGCCACTACTCTATAAAAAATCACAATTTGGACTGCTCACGATGCGCTTCAACATCAATCGTCTGCCCCGTCACCTGTGCAGGCGGCTGAGCTGATGCATTTTTTGCCTGGGTGTCGTCGGCGGCACCCTCTTTCATGCCGTCTTTAAAGCCTTTAACCGCCCCACCCAAATCGGAACCAATGTTGCGCAACTTCTTGGTGCCAAATACCAGCATAACAATCACCAAGACAATCAACCAGTGCCAGATACTCAAGCCTCCCATCATGCTCTCCTTGTCAAATGATTTGCTGCTCAATGTTTCTTCAGTAAAGGGCCCACCGGGTCAGGGCCACCGAGTATATGCACGTGCAAATGATACACCTCCTGCCCACCCACTCGACCGGTATTGATCACGGTACGGAAACCATCATTCAATCCCTGGCTTTTGGCCAGATCGCCTGCTTTGGCCAGCAGATACCCCAAAATTTTCTGGTGACTCATATCAGTCTCAGCCAGAGACTCAATATGCTGTTTTGGCACAAGCAAAAAATGAACTGGTGCAGCAGGCTGGATATCGTGAAAAACGAAAATATTTTCGTCCTCAAAAATTTTTCTCGAAGGAATCTCTCCCCGGATAATTTTGCAAAAAATGCAGTCGCCTGTTGTAACGTTCATTTACCTTCCCCACGACTATTTTTTTCATCGATACCGGAAATTCCTTCGCGACGACGAAACTCGGCCACCACATCATCAACACCGACATCAAACTGTGCCAGCAGTACCATGCTGTGAAACCAGAGATCAGTCACCTCGCGCACCAAATGCAAACGATCACCATCTTTGGCAGCCATAATGGTTTCAGCTGCCTCCTCGGCAACCTTTTTACAAATGGAATCAACCCCATTAGCGTACAGTCTCGCGACATAGGAAGAATCTGGGGCAGCAGTCTTTCGCTCAACCAGAGTTTTTTGCAAACGATGCATCACCTCAAAATCGATCATTTGTAAATCTCCTCTGGTGCCTTGAGTACAGGATCAACCGCCCGCCAGACTCCCGCTTCAAGACGCTGAAAAAAGCAACTCCTGCGACCGGTATGACATGCCATGCCTGAAACTTGCTCCACTTTC
>JALRCC010000095.1 GCA_023257495.1 Rugosibacter sp.
ACGAAGGTATCGTTAAGGTCAGTGGTGAAGTCGGCAGTGGCAAGACCATGCTGTGCCGCGTATTGATGGAGCGCCTGCCTGAAAATGTCACAATCATCTATCTGGCAAACCCATCACTGGCACGCGAAGACATTCTTTTCGCCATTGCCGATGAACTCCACCTTGCGTTACCAGAAAACTCCAGAACATCTTTCGTTTTGCGCACCTTGCAAGACCACCTGATCACCTCTTTCAGTGAAGGTCGCCAGGTAGTCGTGCTCATCGACGAAGCTCACGCAATGCCAGCGGAAACGCTGGAAGAAATTCGCCTGTTATCCAACCTCGAAACCAATCGTCATAAGCTGCTTCAGCTCGTGCTCTTTGGCCAGCCTGAGCTGGACGATATTTTGGCTCGCCCCGATATGCGCCAGCTCAAAGAGCGCATTACCCACAACTTCAGGCTGGAACCCCTGGTGCGCCATGATATCGCCAGCTATCTTGATTTTCGCATGCGTGCCGCAGGCTATCGCGGCCCCAGTGTCTTCACACCCGCAGCAGTAAAGATGATCGCACGTAGCTCGCACGGTCTCACTCGCCGCATCAACATACTCGCTGACAAAGCCTTGCTTGCGGCTTATGCCAAAGGCAGCCATCAAATTGGCACGAAAGAGGCCCAGGCAGCCATTCGCGATAGCGAGTTCAGCCAAGCCACCTATGCCGACAAAAAAACATCCCGCAACTTAACTCGCCTACTCATTTTTGGTGGCACAGCCATTGCGGTCGTCGTAGCGTTGATTACGGCCACATGGCTGATCGCCACCACTCAACGCCCCAGCCGGCTTGCAACCGAAACTCGCTTACCTGCGCTATCTACACCACAACCTTCTTCACCACAACCTGCCAACAAAGCCATGTCCGCCGTGTCAAGCCCTGGGGTCCCCTCACCGACTCCTCACAAGCCAGTGGCCTATCCATTGACCCAGGAGCGCCTGACCGCTGGCCAATACTGGCTTGAAAAAGCGCCGGACAATCACTGGTTTATACAAATCTGGGCAACTGATGCAACCCAGCAGGAACAAATCGAAAACTTTTTAAACACCGCTGCACCGCAAGCTGATTTCAACAATCTGCGCGTCTATTTTTCATCCCTCAGCGGTAAGCCGCGTTATGGCATCATCTATGGCGACTACGCAACACGCGCCGCAGCTGTGACTGGCATCAAACAGCTACCGGATGCACTGAAAAAGACCAAACCCTATGCCCGTCAGGTAAGTCGCCTGCGGCAATGAAAAAGCACCAAATATCCCTCTTATTAACCATTAAAATCATTAAGTTAAATAAAAAATATCATGTATCATACGAATATTCAAACATTACTGCTTGATTGAATAGCTACTTTGGAGAACCCATTGCGTCCACACCTCAAACTAGCGCTTTCTACTACAGGCTTCGCCAGCCTTGTCTTTTTGGCCGCCTGTAGCACCATTCAGCCCCCGGCAGTTTCCACAACGCATCTCCACGCTGAAAACATTCCATCTGTTGCTGCACGTGACATCCCGACGCCTGTTGCAGCGGCCATCACGCTACCCCGCCCAACGGTCTCCGCAAAAACAGAAACTTACTCGGTATCTGTGCGCAACATTCCAGTACAGGATTTACTCTTTGCCCTGTCGCGTGACGCAAAAATCAATGTCGATGTACACCCGGGTATCAATGGCGTCGTCACGATCAATGCCATAGACCAAACCTTGCAGCAAATTCTCACCCGTATCGCCAAACAGGTTGATATGCGCTGGGAAATCGACGGACCAAATCTGATTGTCATGCCTGATTCGCCTTTTCTGCATACTTACAAAGTCGATTACGTCAATATGCTGCGCGATGTCAGCAGCTCCGTTTCCATCAATACACAGATTGCTTCAACCAGCTCCGGAGTCAGTGCAAACGCCTCTAGCGGAGGGGGTAACAACTCAACCACCACGGTCACCAGCAAAGCACAAAACAATTTCTGAGTCTCTGTTGAGAAAAACATCAAAGACATCCTGCGCGAAACAGACAAAATTCTGCCTGAAGGCTCCAGCGAAACAGTCATCGAACACGATAACCAACAGGAAACCACAGGCACGGGCGCTTCATCAGCTGGGGCAAATAAAGGGGGCAAAGGAAATACACCGTCGCTCGCAGGAAGCCCCAACCCTGCCAGCTTGCAAGAACAAGGCACCACCATCGTCAAGCGGACGACTTTTCGTGAAGCAGCGTCTGTCATCACCAACCCCGAAGCAGGGGTGATTGTTGTGCGCGCCACCGCTCGCCAGCACGAAAAAGTACAGGAATACATCGATCAAGTCACCCGCAATGCCGGGCGACAGGTCATTATCGAAGCCACTATTGCTGAAGTGACGCTGAATAACAATTACAAACAGGGCATCAACTGGCAAAGTCTGCGGTCGTTGCGATCTCCTGGAACGGCGGGCTTCTCATTGGCTCAATCTCCGACAGGGCTAACCAACGGCGCTGTGCCTGACCCCTTTGCCGCGCCGGGTGCTTCATTTTTACTCAACTATGTGGCACCGGGTCTAGGCATTTCATCCACGCTGGCTTTGCTGGAAACCTTTGGCAACGTTAAAGTATTGTCGAGCCCAAAAATCAGTGTGCTGAATAATCAAACCGCCATGTTGAAAGTCGTCGATAACGTGGTCTATTTTGAGGTCAAATCAGACTCCACAATCGGTCAGGTGAATACGCAGAAATCATTCACCACAACCGCTAAATCGATCGCCGTTGGCCTGGTCATGAATGTCACACCACAAATTAGTGAAGCAAACATGATCACCCTGAATGTGCGTCCTACCATCTCAAGAGTCACCGGCTTCAAAACCGATCCGAACCCGGATATTCCATCTGCCATACCCAATCGCGTGCCTGAAATACAAACTCGCGAAATGGAATCCGTCTTGCGTCTGGCCAATGGCGAAATTGCAGTCATGGGCGGATTGATGGAAGACAAAATAAATTACAACACGGACGCAGTTCCCGGATTGGCCAACTTACCAGGCATTGGCAACATCTTCCGCAATCGTGACGATACCAACACCAAGACCGAGTTGGTCATTTTCCTAAAACCAACCGTCATCCGTGATGCCAGCTTGAACGGCGACTATCGTGAATTTCGGCAACAACTCCCCGATCAGGATTTTTTCAAAAACAACCCTGGCCCTGATCAAACAATGACCGAAAGTTCAAGGACGCGCGCGCCATGAGTCTGCTCATGGATGCCCTCAAGAAAGCGGAGTTAGCCAAGCGTGAAGGTGGCCTCAGTAGCAACCCGCAAGCAACAGACAACTCCTCTGCCAGTCTGACACTGGAACCACTTTCTGCATCCACGCCAGCCGCAGCATCACATACCAGCACAAGCGCCCAGGACAACCAATCCATCGACGACTGGCCGCATGTGCCATCGCGCCTTGAATCACTCGATGATGCATTTCTGGCAGAAATGGAAACCACTGTACGGCGCACAGCGCCAGCGTCGACTGGATCCGCATCAGCTTTTTCAAAGCCACGTACTGAGCCTTCCGCAACGCAATCTGCGTTCAAACCCGAGCCCTCCGCCGCAAAAAATTTATTCACGGCCAAACAACCTGCCACAGCGGTACGTAATAAAAACTTTGCGCTCTTACTGGGTGGCTTGACTGCGCTGGCAGTAATCGCCATCGGGATTTATTTTTGGTGGCAGCTACAGCCCCACACACCGCCACCCGTCGCCATTCCATTACATGAAGTTCAGGTAACAAATTCGCCGACGCGTTCCACTGCCACCGTCCCACCAGCGCCGACTTTTCCTGCATCAGTACCATTGACTGCCAACCTGGCAACAGCGAACGATGATGAGGCCCCCATCGCAAAACCTCAAAGTGCTCTGCGGGCAAATCATCAATCACCGCAAAACTCCAGGCACAGTGCAGGGGATGTAACAAATATGCCGGATGCAACCGGCACTACTGATCCTATCCATCTGACCAAGGCACCTCAGCAGGTGAATCCCTCCCTGCTGCATGGCTTTGACGCATTCAATCGCGGTGACCTTGCCAGCGCGCATGCCGAATACACGCGCGCCCTGCAGTCTGACCCGCGCAATACCGATGCCCTGCACGGTCTGGCGGCCATTGCCCAAAAACAGGGGCATTGGGATCAGGCAGCCTGGGGATATCAAAAAATACTCGAAGCCAACCCGCAAGACGCCGTAGCGCTTGCTGCACTGATGAATATCCGCAGCCAAGCGGATCCAGCAACGGCCGAGAGTCGCCTGAAAACGCTGGCTGTTGCCCAGCCAGAACTAGCTGCCCCCGCTTTCTCCCTAGGCAACCTGTACGCCCGGCAAAACCGCTGGAGCGAAGCACAGCAAGCCTACTTTCAAGCCTACAGCGCAGACCCTGATAATCCCGACATCCTCTATAACCTCGCGATCAGCCTTGAGCATATTCGCCAAAACAAATTAGCGGCCCAATACTACGGCCAAGCGATAGCCGCAGCAAAAAACCACCCGGCTAATTTTGACAGTGCCCAAGCGGCTGCCCGCATACAGGCATTGCAGCCCTGATTACTTGTTCGGTATAAGTCATATATGAGTCAGCCCACTCTCCAGCGCCGACGTGTCGGCCAGATACTCATCGAACATGGCGTAATCAGCGAGGATCAGTTGCGGATTGCCTTGCTGGAACAGATGAAGTCCGACCAGCCTGTCGGACGGCTCCTGGTCTCTCTGGGATTTGTTTCGGAAGCCACGTTGCGCGAGGCGCTGAGCGAATCACTAGGCTATGAATCGGTTGATCTATCCAACACCATTGTCGATCCGGAAGCCATTCGGCTCATTCCACGTGATCTCGCCAAACGACACCTGCTTTTAGGTTTGAGTTATTCACCGACGACACACCATCTGAAAATCGCCATTGCCGACCCCAATAATATTGTCGCCATAGACAAACTACGCGCCTTAATTCACCACGAAATCCATATCGAAGCTCTACTGGCAGGTGAATCAGAAATCAGCCAGGCCATTGATCAGTATTACAGCCATGAATTGTCAATTGACGGCATCCTGAACGAGATTGAAACCGGCGAAATTGACTATCGCAGTATCACCTCCACCCTCGACGAATATAGTCAACCGGTCGTGCGGCTAGTCGATGCGTTACTGACTGATTCCGTCAAGCGCAATGCATCTGACGTTCACTTCGAACCCGAGGCTAATTTTTTACGTATCCGTTATCGCATCGATGGCTTGTTGCGTCAGATTCGTGCCTTACATAAATCCTATTGGGCCGCGATGGCAGTACGTATCAAAGTCATGAGTGGCATGAATATCGCCGAGACTCGCGCCCCGCAAGATGGGCGAATTTCACTCAATATCAGTGGCGACACGGTTGACTTTCGGGTATCAGCCCAACCCACGATCCACGGCGAGAATATCGTGCTACGCATTCTCGACCGCAAAAAGGGCATTGTTCCGCTGGATAAGCTCGGCTTGGACGATCACCAGATCAACTTGCTCAAGCTGATGGTCGCCCGACCAGAAGGCATCATTCTCATGACCGGCCCCACCGGTAGCGGAAAAACCACAACGCTATATTCGGTGCTCAACCATATCAATCTCGAGGGGATCAATATCATGACCCTGGAAGATCCAGTAGAGTACCCCATGGCAATGATTCGCCAAACATCCGTTGCCGAGTCTGCCAAACTGGATTTTGCCAACGGCATTCGCTCCATGATGCGGCAAGACCCTGACGTCATCCTGGTGGGTGAAATTCGCGATGCGGATACCGCCGAAATGGCATTTCGCGCAGCCATGACGGGTCACCAGGTTTATTCCACACTACACACCAACTCTGCCTTGGGTGCCATTCCGCGCCTGCTGGATATTGGCGTGTTACCTGACATCATGGCGGGCAACATCATTGGCATGATCGCTCAGCGTTTGGTGCGGCGTTTATGTGTCCATTGTCGCAAACCCTATCCAGCAGAATCTCATGAAAAGAAACTCCTGGGTATCAATGTGTCGCAGGCTGCGCCGATGTTATATCGTGCCGTTGGTTGTTCCAAATGCGACAATCAGGGTTATCGCGGCCGTATGGCAATCATGGAGTTATTACGTCTGGATAGTGAGCTGGATGATCTCATCAGCCGTCGTACCAGCTTGCATGTCATTCGCAGCGCAGCAATTGCCAAAGGATTTCAACCCTTGGCAGCTGATGGTCTCCGTCGTGTACTGGATGGCTCCACCTCTATCGAAGAAATCGGTCGAGTGGTTGATCTGACTGACCGCATGTAAATCTGTCCGCTAAAGCCCTCTTCCACAAACAACCATGGCGCTGTACTCATACAAGGCAATTGATGCAAGTGGCAAGATGGTCTTTGGTAATCTCGAGGCCATCAATCTGATTGATCTCGAAATGCGATTAAAACGCATTGGTCTTGATTTCATCAATGGCGATGTGATCAAGCAACGCAGCAGTTTGAATCGAACACGTATCACCCGCCTGGAACTCATCACCTTCTGCTTTCACCTGGAGCAACTTAGCCGTGCCGGTGTTCCCCTGATAGATGGCCTGGCCGACTTGCGTGATAGCCTGGAAAATCCTCGTTTTCGAGAAATCATTGCAGGAATGATAGAAAGCATTGAAGGTGGGGAAACGCTCTCGCAAGCCATGCATAAACACCCGCACACGTTTGATGAAGTCATGGTGAGCCTGATTCGTGCCGGTGAAGAAACTGGTTCCGTACCACAAGTACTGAACAATCTGCTCGAATCACTCAAATGGCAAGATGAGCTGGCAGCGCACACCAAAAAACTCATCATGTACCCCGCCTTTCTTGGCACTGTGGTCGTGGCAGTCGTGCTGTTCATGATGATTTATCTGGTCCCCAAGATGGCGGGCTTCATTCGCAATATGGGTCAAGCACTTCCGCTACAGACCAAAATACTTATCGCCACCTCTGATTTCTTTGTCAATTACTGGTACGTCGTCATTGGTTTTCCGATCTTGCTTGTGGTGAGCCTCACCTTGCTGGTCAAACAAAACCCCGCAGCACGCTACCGCTTTGATGACATCAAGCTGCGTCTGCCATGGATAGGCGTCATACTCAAAAAAATCATTCTTTCGCGGTTTGCTTCTGTTTTCGCCATGATGTATGCCTCGGGCATTACCATTCTGGATTCGATCAAAACCACAGAAGACATCGTCGGCAACCTTGTCATCAAAGAAGGATTGACGCGAGTCGGCAATTTGATTTCCGAAGGGAAAAATGTCACCGCCGCTTTCCAGCAAGTGGATCTTTTTCCGCCGCTGGTTTTGCGCATGCTGCGTGTGGGCGAAAATACCGGTGAACTCGATACAGCGTTAACCAACGTAAGCTATTTTTACAATCGCGACGTGCGTGAATCCATTGAAAAAGTACAGGCCATGATCGAACCTGTCATGACGATCATCATCGGCCTGATTCTTGGATGGATCATGCTCGCTGTGCTTGGGCCAATTTACGACATCATCACCAAAATGAAAACCTGAGTGAACAATCGATGGCAAGCAAACGCATTCTTCTGTTTAATGGGTCGCGACTCACCGCTTATTTCTGGCGTAATGGCCAGTTACATAGTGAAGGCGAATTTCATCCTCATGTCGATGGTACCGATGGTACCAGTGGTACCAGTGGACTCACTGCCTTCGCAAACTATCTCACCCAGAACCACACCAGTCATTTTTACTGGCTAGCAGACATTAGCGAAGAAAGCTTTCTGCTCGAGACAATTCCCCCGGTTAAAGGGCGCGATCGCAATGCGCTCATTGCCCGTCGCTTAAAGCAGAATTTTTATAGCACTCCCTTCGCCATCGCCTTGTCGCTCGGTCGATCCAGTGAAGGGCGCCGCGATGAAAAAGTACTCCTGGCCGCACTTAATCGGCCAGAAGCCCTCAATACCTGGCTGGAAGTCATCCGCGAGAATGGCATCATCCTCGCAGGTATCTACTCTGTTCCCTTGATTCTTGCCGAATACGCCCCACGCTGGTTGATTGATACGCGACCTACTCTGCTGATCAACCAAACTGCGAGTGGCATACACCAGAGTTTTTTTGACCAGGGCAAACTCCAATTCTCGCGTCTCACTTCAATAACGCCACCAATTAACACAACAGCCCTCCCTAAAGGTCCTGATAACGAAGTTATCGCTCAAGCCATCACCAGGGAATCAGTCAAAACGGTTCAGTATCTCATCAGTCAACGGCAACTGACCCCCAACACACCCGTGCGGGTCGCTGTGCTTATCTCGGTAGAACAAAAACTTGCGGTACAAAGTCACTGTCAGAGCCTGGATCTGCTGCAATATGATTTCATTGATCTGGAAACCCTTGCCCAGCAAGAAAAACTCAAGCCACCACCCGCCAGGCTCACTGCCGACCAGTTATTGATGCATTGCCTGGTAAAAAAGCCGCCCGCACTACAATTTGCCCCGCCCTCAGAACGTCACTTTTATCAGCTTGCACAGATACGCCTCGCGCTCACTGCGATTGCCATCATCACACTAGTCAGTGGCTTGTTGTTCGCTATCAAAACTGCCCTGGATACCTCACGTCTGGAACAAGCGACGAGCAGGACACAATTACAAACAGCGATGACGACACAGCGTTATAACGCACTGCTGGATAGTCTCCCGAAAACCAGCATATCACCAGAAAATCTGCGTGCTGTGATGACCCGTTATGAAACGCTACAAAAACGCACTGCGGATCCAAGCCCTCTGCTTGCACACTTGAGCCAGGCACTGGATGCCACGCCACAAGTTGAACTGGTTACCCTCGACTGGAAAATAGAAAATACCTTGAGCAACGCACTAAAAGCCCTGGGACCCACGCTGGATGGTACTGCTGATATCAATCCTGCTAACGGCGGCCCCTGGACAACCCTAAAAATTCAGGCGCGACTACCGCTTGGGTTAGCGGCAGATATGCGTCAACAAAAAACACTCATTGATACTTTTATCCAGCGCTTGCAACAGCCTCGAATCAAAGTGCAGTTATTGTCCATGCCTTTTGACATCGAATCCGGCAAACCGCTCAAAAGCATGCAAGAAACCAGCAACGGTGTCAGTGAAACAATGCCGATGTTTTCACTGATCATTGCTCAACCGTTGTACCCAAGAGAACAATAATGACTTTCTCCAGCCAGGATTTCAAAAGAATACAATGGGCCTTGGTTCTGCTCATCAGTTGCCTGCTGCTTACCGGTGCCACCGTGTGGGGCGTACTGTTCCGACAAAAAGCCACGATGCAAACCCATAAAAATACGCTGGCCGCAGAAAAAGAAATGATTGCCAACCTCACGCGCGCGCGCAATGAAGAGCAAGAACTACGCGACAAAAT
The DNA here is from genome assembly GCA_023257495.1 of Rugosibacter sp. Next base: position 9,396 of record JALRCC010000095.1, read on the forward strand.
CAACCGCTATGAAATTCTGAAACAGCGCGGCATAGTAGGTGCTGAACAACGTCTGGATTGGATTGAACTCATCAACCACATCAAAACGACGTGGCGCATACCCAAGCTGGATTATGACTTTTCACCACAAAGAAAAAT
>JALRCC010000115.1 GCA_023257495.1 Rugosibacter sp.
CCCGGCAAAATGACCTGCCAAGAATCTTCCTTGCTCTCTTCGGCACCTGTGCGCTCGAGACCCATCAGTGCTGCAGACGCTACCAGACAATTTCGATGGACACGCACGAAATTATCGGCAAATTCATCTTCCAGCCTGATCAAGGATTCCTCAAGCAGATACTCACGCTCAACGGTACGTGCCGTGACGTACTTCTGCTCGGCTCTCAAATAAAGAATATCGGCGACAGGCACAAGCAGAATACGTCCCCGCTCAAGGCAAGACAAATGTCGCCGTGTTGCCAGCGCCGACTTTTCAAGACGCGCTGCCTCATCCGGATGACGCGCGGCTTTCTGCAAAGCGACTGCAAGGCGCGCTGCGCGCACCGGCTTCACAAGATAATCCAGCACCGCCAACTCAAACGCGCTCACGGCATATTGGTCATAGGCTGTCACAAAAATAACCGATGGCGCTGCGGGCCAGCGCGCAAGATGACGCGCAAACTCGACACCATCCATACCAGGCATGCGTATATCGACCAAAGCAATATCGCAAGGATGCTTTTGTATCAACGCTAACGCACTATGTCCATCATGCGCCTCGGCAACTACCGTCGTGGGAACTTCTTCCGCAATATCACTGAGCAAATCTCTCAGCCGCGAACGCGCGAGGGGCTCATCATCCACTAACAATAAACGTAACGGCGCACGCATCATGTCACATGTGGCCGATAGGGAAATTCAATCGATACGTGGAAACAACCTTCCCGGATTCCTGTCGTCATCACGGCTTCGAGTTCAAAAAAAAGCAGCAGGCGCTCCCGGATGTTAGCCATTGCCATTTGATTTCCCTGCGCATGGCGAACGTCTGTCGACAACGTATTGGAAAGCTCAAGTCGCACGCGGTTATTCACCTGCTCGCAGCGAATCAGGATATTCCCCGGCTGGGTCGATGGCTCAATGCCGTGATAAACGGCATTTTCCAGCAAAGGCTGCAACATCAGCGGCGGCACCAGTGGGTCGGGCGGACAAGAAGCCATATCCCACTGCACCTGAATACGATCGCCTAACCGGAGGCGTTCCAAACTGAGGTATTGCCGTGCTACCGCAATCTCTTCTGATAGAGGCACCAGTGTTCGGTTTTCTCGCATCAGGACTCGAAACAAGTCAGAGAGCTCTTCTAACGCACTTTCAGCACGCTTAGGGTCTGCGCGGATCACCCCAAGAACTGCGTTTAATGTATTGAACAAGAAATGGGGGCGAATCCGCGCAGTCAGTGCCATCAGCCGTGCCTCGGCCAAGGCCGGGGATTGCGCACGCGCCATTAGATCGTGCCAGACCAGCAGCAAATACGTCGTGATAACTGACCACATCGCCATGCGCCCCAACCCGGCCTGCGTCCACTGCATGACGACAAAAAAACCATGCGCCGCAGCGGTTACCAGTAGCACCAGCAACAGAACTACCGCTCGCCCGGTCTGCCGTGGCAAGGGGGGGATCCATACTGAAACCAAAGAGAGCACTGCAAGATTCAATAGCAACAAAGGCTCGAGCAGAATGGCAATCCCGGCAAGCCCTGCCAGCGCGTGCGCCCAGTCGGGATTCGCCGCGAACACACTCAACACCATGGCCAAATTCACCACGAGCACTGTGCGCAACCACAAAGCGCCTTGACGAAAGTCTGGCAAGCCCGATGTCACAAGGTTTCCCGTTATACTTGGCATGTATTACCGTAGGTATTTCGCCGGTGTCCCAATGAATTTTTAACTTTCACTTCAAATTTCATTTGTACGCAGCGCATTTTCTGCGCATTGCAGTAAACAACATAGCCTCATGCCAATTATGACAGAACAAACACACCCCATTACGGATAAAACCTGGTCTGGCCGTTTTTCCGAGCCTGTCTCTGATCTCGTAAAACGCTATACCGCTTCGGTTTTCTTTGATAACCGGATGTGGCAGCAGGATATTCGCGGTTCGCTAGCACATGCCCGCATGTTGTCGCAGCAAGGCATCATCACAACCGATGATCTGGCTGCCATAGAGCGAGGCATGGCTTTGATCCGCCAGGAAATCGATAGCAATCAATTCCAATGGAATCTTAACGATGAAGATGTTCATCTCAATATCGAAAAACGCCTCACTACCCTTATCGGTGACGCAGGCAAACGTCTGCATACCGGGCGCTCCCGCAATGATCAAGTGGCCACCGATATTCGCCTTTGGCTACGTGACATAATCGACGACATTGACGGCTTGTTGCGCGCACTGCAAAAATCACTGCTGACACTCGCTGAATCGCATAGTGAGACGCCGCTGCCAGGCTTTACCCATTTGCAAGTCGCACAACCTGTGACTTTTGCGCATCATCTGCTCGCGTATTTTGAAATGTTCCAGCGTGATCGCGAGCGCTTCACCGATTGCCGTCGTCGTGTCAATCGTCTGCCGCTCGGTGCTGCCGCCTTGGCCGGAACAACTTTCCCGATCAGCCGCGAGACGGTGGCACAGGAACTCGGCTTTGAAGGCATTTGTGAAAACTCGCTGGACGCTGTTTCTGATCGCGACTTTGCGATTGAATTCTGCGCATCCGCCTCACTCGTGATGACGCACATTTCGCGACTTTCAGAAGAACTCGTGCTGTGGATGAGCCCACGCGTAGGCTTTATTGATCTACCGGATCGTTTTTGCACCGGCTCTTCCATCATGCCGCAGAAAAAAAATCCGGATGTGCCCGAACTGGCACGCGGCAAAACAGGGCGCGTCTATGGCCATCTCATGGCGCTGCTCACGCTCATGAAGGCGCAGCCTTTGGCCTACAACAAAGATAATCAGGAAGATAAAGAACCCCTCTTTGACACGGCCGATACACTCATTGATACCCTGCGTATCTTCGCCGACATGATCCCCGGCATTCGCGTCAAATCCGAAGCCATGGCAGCGGCGCTGCGCCAAGGCTATGCAACAGCAACGGATTTGGCCGATTATCTTGTGAAAAAAGGGCTCCCCTTTCGTGATGCCCATGAAGCAGTAGCCCGAGCGGTGCGTACCTGTGAGAGCCGGGGTTGTGATCTGGCGGCGCTGACCCTGGATGAATTGCGCTCCTTTTCACCGCTTGTCGATGCCGATGTATTCGAAGTCTTGACTATTGCCGGCTCAATCGCAGCCCGCAATCACCGGGGGGGCACAGCACCAGCACAAGTACGCGCCGCTATTGCGCGCGCGCAGGCTACTTTGATGCAATAAAACCAGGGCCATGGAACAGCCTGAGCGCATTGGCAAATACGAGATACGGGGAAAGCTCGGCGAGGGAGCAACTTCTGTTGTTTATCTGGGCTATGACGCGTTTGCCTCACGTGAGGTTGCCATCAAGCTGATCACCCCGGATGCATTGCGTGATCAAGAGCTAGGACAACAATATCGACGCTTGCTTCTGACGGAAGCATCCTTGGCGGGTCGCCTCCAGCATCCGCATATTGTGCAGATTTTTGATGCAGTGCTCGATGAACAGCAAAGCTTCATTGTCATGGAATATGTGCCCGGCAGCACATTAGAGGCTTTTTGCAAACCCAGCGATTTATTGCCCATTGATCGCGTAGTAGAAATTATTTTCAAATGCACACGTGCGCTTGACTATGCGCATCGCGCAGGCATTACCCATCGGGACATCAAGCCCGCCAATATTCTGCTTGCGCAAAAAAATGGGGGCGGCCCTGACAATGCATCTCCCGTCAAATTCACTGGGGATATCAAAATCTCTGACTTTGGTGCCGCACTGATCAGCAGCGGAGAGCAAACACAGGTATCAGGCGTTGGCTCACCTGCTTATATGTCGCCACAGCAACTGCGCGATGAACCGCTCACCCAGCAGACAGACATTTATTCATTAGGCGTCGTGATGTATCAGTTGCTCACCGGAAGGCTTCCTTTTGAAGCGTCTTCCCACTTCGGCATGATCTACCAGATATGTAATACCGAGCCTCCTCCGCCTTCCATGTTTCGCGTAGATATTCCGCCAGGCCTTGAATCCGTTATCAAGCGCGCCATGCAAAAAGAACTGGCAACCCGCTACCAGACATGGGAAGAGTTTTCCCACGATCTTGCACAATCATTCCGCAATACGCAGTTGTCGATGGAGCATTCCGCTTTCCCCGACAGCGCAAAATTTGAAACGCTGCTCGCCCTACCCTTCTTTGCCGAGTTCTCCGAGGTCGAGATCTGGGAAGTCGTTCGCCTTGCCCGCTGGAGCGAGATTTCGCCACGCACCGTCATCATGAAAGAAGGCGAACCCGGCGATTTTTTCGCGTTTTTGCTGGAAGGCGAACTGAGCGTAGAAAAAAACAAGCGGCATCTGGTCACACTGCATGCCGGTGAATGCTTTGGTGAAATGGCGATCATTCAAAAAGGCCGTCATGAGCGTGGTGCCGATGTCATCGCCACAACCACTGCCCGCGTGGTAACCATCCCGTCACAAGCATTGCAGCACAGCTCGAACGCCTGCCGCATGCACTTTTATCAAGGGTTTCTTGATGTCATTGCCGGTCGCCTGGCGGATGCAAACCAACGGCTTGCATCGCTTTAGCAAAAATAAAACCTGCTGAATTCAGTCCGTCGCGCCGGCAAGCAGGTCAATACATTTCTGTAGATCACCTGCTTCATACATCTCGGTCATGATATCGCTTCCGCCCATGAATTCACCTGCGATATACAACTGCGGAATCGTCGGCCAATTTGCATAATCCTTGACGCCTTGACGTATCTCCGGATCAGCCAGGACGTCCACCGTACGCAGGTTTTTCACACCACACGCGCTCAGGATTTGTATAGCGCGTGACGAAAATCCACACTGCGGAAACTGCGGCGTGCCTTTCATGAACAGTACGACTGGGCTATTAGTAACGATTTCGTGAATTTTTTTCTGGGTATCCATGGCAAGCTCCAAAATAACTGAGTAAAAACATCGGGTATTCTAGTGGCCTGATCTTGTCGACGTCAAGCATTTATAGCTTGTTCATCGCTCGAGAAAGCCAACCCGGTGGCACAATCAAAAAGTCGGCGTTGGTGAGACGGCGATACGATTCACGCATCGCCTCAATTCGCAGCCTCGGCAGCAATCAAAATTAATTTGTAAGGCCTCAATAAACTTTGCGTCTATTGTTTAGGGAAACACTGAACAAGGTGTGAACGATTTTTCTATTGAGATGTCTGATGGGAA
>JALRCC010000032.1 GCA_023257495.1 Rugosibacter sp.
CCCATAAATGTTGAGAGGGGATTTTACCTTCAAATTCTTTATAAAGAGATATTATTTGAGTACTATCTACAACATCATCCCCAAATAATTCTCTTAAACCATAAAATACAAGATCATTTTGATAATCAGAAATAAATCCCCCACTAGCCTTAGTTATATCTATATAATTTGTTATATAAAGAATTTTCATTATTTACCGCGCACGCCGTGCCTGCTCGAGCACCGTGCCCAACGCAGGGCCCGCCTCGGCAAGAAATTTTTCCAGCGCGGCCTCTGCCCCGCCGGGCACATCTTCCTGCGCATAGACAAACACGGCCGCCGCATCATCGCCATGCCCCCGCAGCCGGGACAAAGCGAGCCAGAGCTTGCCGAAGGAATCACTGCCGGTCAGCCGACCGTCAATCCAGTACCACTGCCAGATGCGCAAGCGCACAGGCTCGTCGGTGAGTTCGCTCTGCTGTTTCAACCAAGCGCTTTGGACGGCCAGCGACTGCCCTGCCAAGGTGATCGCCTGTGTGCCACGCTCAAGCTGAAGCCAGTTTTCATCGCCACTTTTTACCAGCACATTTTCCGAACTGATGAGCTTGCGGTCATAGCCTTGATGCCGGTAGTAGTTGATCTGAACGCCGACACGCTGCACACCCTGGCTGAACGATGCGATTGCGGTTGCCGAAGGGTTGGCAAATGCAGGCCGCCAGGTGCTAAGTACTTCTGCATCCTGAACCCAACCGCCGGTCGCCAGGGCTTGCATGGAAAGGGCGGGAGCGGACACGCTATTTTGCGCATCCAGCACCTTGAGTGCACCAAACGGCAGCAGCGCAACGCCGAGCGCGAGCAGCGTTGCGGCAATAAAACGCCGCGCCGGGCCACGGCTGTCTGCGTTGGTGGCGACCGGTGCGGCAACAGCCTCCGCCATCGCGACCTCGTCGTCATCTTCGCGCCAACGCATGCCGATGGCAAACATGATCAGGATGATGATGCCGAAAAATACCCAGCCATAAACCAGATGGTCGGCACCGGTAGCAATCTCGTTGCCCGACCAATGGCCAAGCATGACAATCATGTAGGCGCGAATCCAGTTGGCGATCACCGGAACGACCATGGAAACACCCACGAAGATCAACCGCCGTTTGAGCGAGCGATAGTTGAGATAGGCGAAGAGCGTGCCCACAGTCAGTGACGCGATCAGATATCGCACCCCGCTACAGGCTTCCACCACCGACCAGCGACCGGAGGGAATCACGAACTGCAGCCCTTCCTGATAGACCGGAATACCCGATGCACGCAAGCCAAGAACCGTCATGGTGGCCGTCCATTCCATGAATTTTGGCATGACAAATTCGCCGATCGGCACGGCAAAAAACAGGAAGCACAAGGGAAAGGTGATCTGCCGGGCAGCCGGAATGCCAACAATCAGCGGCACGGAAAGAATCAGCATGGCCACGAATGCCAGTTGCGTCACCGCATTGACCGCCGCCAGCTCGCCGAGTAACCAGACAAAGGCCAGAAGCAGAAGCGGTAGAACCAGCCATACCGTCGGCTGCGGCTGGCAACGGGCGAGGACTTTACGTTTTTCCCAGATCAGCCAGAGACTGATGGGTGCGACCAGAAAGGCATGGGTAAAGGTGCCGGAGCGCCACCAGATGGAGACCATGCCGAATGCGGTATCCCGATAGCTGGCGATGAGACCCAGCACCACGACGAGGATAGAGAGCACAGCAAATCGCCAATGAAAAGTCGGCGTTGGTGAGACGGCGCTCATGGGGTGGGTTCCTCGATAAAACGGTCGATCTGCGATAAATGGGCGTGCCAGCTATAGCGATTCACCACCCGCTGGCGCGCTGCCGCACCGATACGCTGTGCCAACGCAGGGGCGGCCAGCAGGGCGTCGATGTGCGCGATGTAGTCATCGGCGGTGGCCGCACACAGTAGTTCCGTGCCAGGTTCGGCGTCGATCGGTTCGGCACAGGCCGTTGAAGCCACCACAGCTTGCCCCATGGCCATGGCCTCCAGCACTTTATTCTGGATGCCGCGTGCAATCCGCAATGGCGCAACGATAACGGCCGCATGCGCGATATAAGGCCGCACATCATCGACCGTGCCGGTCACCACGACGCCTGCCTCCGGGTCTGCCGCCAGTGCCTGTACCGCCTGATCCGGGCTGCGTCCCACGACATAAAAGTGCAGCGCTGGATGACGCTTACGCAATTCAGGCAACACCGCTTGAGCAAACCAGATGGCGGCATCGATATTCGGCCAGTAATCCATCGCACCGGTAAATACGATGGGCACTTCGCCCGCCGGATAAGGCGCAGCGAGTGCATGGTCGGGTGAAAAGAAATCGGCATCCACCCCATTGCACATGGCTTCAACGCGACCTGCACATTCAGGCGCAGCCTGTTGAAAGAGTGCGACTTCAGCGTCGGTCACAAAAAAAGAACGGCGGGCGCGCATTGCCACGGCGCGCTCGAAACTCAACAGTCGCCGGCCTTCGCGCCGGTAAATCCAGGACAGAGGCCAGCGGTGTGTGGCGGCGTATTGCGTCCACTTCGTGGAATCCATGTCCACAAAATCGACCAGCGTCGGCAACCGATCCATGTCAGGAATATAGTCCGCCATCACGGATGAAAAGATCACGGCACCGTCAATCGACTCGCGCGCGCGGGTCGCTGCAATCCAGTCACGCAAGCCATGGTCCCGATAGTACGGCAGCGAGAGCGCCTCGCCACTGAGCAGACCGGACAGGCTACGCAGCTTGGCCGCACGGGGGTTGAGATGTGCAACATGCATGTCGGCGCACAGGGCACGCACGGTATCCAGATACGTGGCGTCCGCAGGGTCGTCGATAAAGCTGCCAAGGTAGATCTGGTGGTGCTGCGCCAGATGTTTCAGAAGATTGAAAGAGCGCACCTTGTCCCCCTTGTTGGGCGGATACGGCAAACGGTGCACCAGATAGAGCAGCTTGGCCATGTCCGCATTACCCCAGGTTACGCACGATGAAGGGGCCGAGAAAATTGGCTAACGACAGGGGCATGCGCCGCCAAGCTTGGATCATCAGCTTGTATTTCGGGTTGTTCGGATTGTTTTGCGGGATGCCATCGCGCTTGTAAAGACGATATTCATAGTGCAGGGGTTGCGGTTCAAAGCCCCAGTTTTTCTTGAATGAATACGGCCCGGTGCCCACCTTGCTGCGCCCGTAGTCAAACACCTTGATGCCGCGCTGGGCCGCGTGGCACATCAACGCCCAGTATTTGAAATCATTCGCGGCAAAATCGCGCGCACGCTCGGCGTCACCCGCGTAATACGGCAAAATCTCGTCGCGAAAATAAAAACTCAACACGCTGCTCAACGGCACACCTTCCGGATCGACAACGGTGAGAATTTCGCAGTCCTTGCCGAATTCGTGCAGCAAGGCTTTGAAATAACGCTTGGGCATGGCGGGCGTGCCGTGACGATGCACGTTATCGGCAAACAATGCAAAAAAACGATCTGCCGTGGTATCGAATTCAGCACGTAATTTATTATTGATCCCCTTGCGCACCATCGCGCGTTGCTTGCGTGGAATCGCCAGCATGTTGGCTTCATCGTCCGCCGTTATTTCTTTACGGAAGGTGACATATAAATCCTGCGTTGGCCATTCGGCGTGGCGTGGCGTCATGTTGCGGTATTCAAGATGGGCGACACCAAGTTCCAGCGCCAGTCGTTCAGCCTCGCGCTCAAGGACAGCGGCGGCCTCTTCCGAGTCGGCGACGACCCCGCCATACACGGCGAAGGGCAGTGCGATCAGCGAGTTGCCAAACAACAGGCTTTTGATCTGCGCCAGGGGCAGCACCCCTTCGATGACGCCCGCTCGCTCCGCATAAAGAAAAAAAGTCCGGTGACCAAAAACCTTACGCAGAATGTTCTGCCAGCCTGCGCGATGAAAAAATGTTGCTGCAGGCGCTGCGGCAACATAGGCTTCCCACTGTTGAATTACAGCAGCATCATTTGCCAACTGCCTGACCTGCAAATGATCCGGTGCTGGCGTGATATCTAGCGTTCGACTATTGATTTGTGTCATGCAGAAAGAAATATGTGATCCATGCGACCCCATTGAAAATCTTTCAACAAGCATTTAAGCCGGTCTTCCATGCGATGAATATTGACGTAATGACGAAATCGCGTCTTGACACTAATGCCTGGAACTCGCGGTTGCTCTTTATCCAATTCCCACGGATGAAAGTAAAACACAGCCGCTTGACGATCGATTTTATTGACGCGAGCAATCAACCGACGAGATAGCTCGTAGGGCATCAACCTGAAATAGCCACCGCCACTGGCCGGCCAGTTGCGATCAAATGCCCGCACTGTGGTGGGCGGCACTTCCATCAGCAATGGGTGAACCTCATGCACAAATCGCTGCGCATCCGGCATGCCGTAGTGATCGTGCTTCACAGGATAAACACTGGAACTGTAGCGATAACCGGCTTGCGCGAGACTTTCAAAAGCCCAGCCACGATTGCTGGCTCCAATCGAAAAACTGGGCGCCCGATAACCAACAACTGGGCTACCACCGATATCTTCCAGAATACTTTTTGCTCGAGTGATATCGTCAAGAAATGCTTTCGCATCCAGATCGCTCACCCGCTGGTGCCCATAGCCATGGCTGGCCAACTCATGGCCGCCAGCAACAATGGCGCGGACTATTTCGGGATACCGCTCGGCAATCCAGCCCAAAGTAAAGAACGTTGCCCGAACGCCTCGTTCATCAAGCATACCCAGGATACGGTCAACATTACGGGCAACACGGCACTCGCACTGATCCCAGTCGGCGCGGTCAATATGGGGAGCAAACGCCGAGACTTGAAAATAATCTTCAACATCGATAGTCAGCGCATTGGTAATCATTGCTTCACCGTATGTTTATTGCCACTTGGCCTGATTTTCTCAATCAGTTTTTGCAACGTACGCAGAATCAAAGAATTACTTTGTTCCAGACGTAACAAACTACGTTCGAGCCTGACCAACCGATCAACCACACGCCGCTTGCCCATGTCATTGAGCATACGGTCCGTTTCAGCTGCCACAGAGGCATCCAGCGATAACTCGCCAAAATCAATTGCAGAAAAGTCTTCTGCAAACGCACGCGGCGCACTTAATGCGGGAGAAGATGACGCATCTGTCGTCGCAGAATCGCCAGCCATGAAACCACTATCGTTAATCTCGGCAGCAACATCATCAACATCTGCTTTAGTGAATATTTTCTTGTCGGCAAGAAATCCCGCCAGCAGCAATCGATCACAAACCCCATTGATGCGCCGCGGTATGCCTGCAGTCGCGCGGTGAATCGCTGCATAGGCAGCATTTTCAAATTGTGGATCACCTGTTGATCCGGCACATTTAAGACGATGCTGAATATATTCCTGAGTTTCGTTGACGCTCAACGGCCCGATATGGCACGCTGCAATAA